>JAFATG010000268.1 GCA_019244055.1 Acidobacteriaceae bacterium
GCGGGAACTGTGCTCACTGAAAGCATGGTTGCCATTCGCAGACCAGGAACCGGACTCCCGCCATTTCGCATCACCTGGATATTAGGCCGGGAATTGAAGCAAGATGTCGCAGCCGGAAGCCTGTTCACTCTGGAGATGCTGATGTGAGGACGATCGGCGTTGTCAGCACCAGCCGCTCGGATTACGGAATCTATAAACCACTGCTGGAAGCGATCAGAAAAGATGCCGAGCTTGAGCTGCGTGTTCTGGTTTCGGGCATGCACCTGTCATCGCAATACGGAACTACGGTACGCGCAATCGAGCAAGATGGGTTCGACATAGCGGAGCGGATCGAGATGCTATTGTCTTCCGATACACCGCAAGGGATCAGCAAATCGATTGGGGTGGGCGTAATCGGGTTTGCGGACTCCTTCAGCCGGTGGCGCCCCGACATCCTGGTCGTGCTGGGCGATCGGTTCGAGATGCATGCCGCGGCGCTGGCGGCGCTCCCTTTCAAAATCCCAGTGGCACACCTCTCCGGAGGTGAACTCACTGAAGGGGCCATCGACGATGCCTTGCGGCACAGCCTGACCAAGCTCAGCCACCTGCATTTTCCTGCTACCGAGGAATACGGCCGGCGCATCGCCCAAATGGGAGAAGAGCCGTGGCGAGTAACAGTCGCGGGTGAGCCGAGTCTCGATCAACTGCGCACCATCCAGTTCCTGTCGCGCGAGGAATTGGAGCGCCGCTTCTCTCTGCGGCTTGACCGTCCATTCGTGCTGTCGACGTTTCACCCCGTCACGCTGGAGTATGAACAGGCCGAATGGCAGATCGGCCAGTTGCTGGCAGCATTGGAAAGCACTGGCACGCGAGCGGTGTTTACCATGCCGAACGCGGATACCGGGAACCACATCATCCGCGATAAGATTCAGCAGTTTGTCGCGGCGCACGAAGACTCGAGGGTGATCGAGAGCTTCGGGAGTCATGCATATTTCAGCATGATGAAGCTGGCCTCGGCGATAGTAGGCAACTCCTCGAGCGGCATCGTGGAAGCGGCTTCGTTCGCGCTCCCGGCAGTGAACATCGGTACGCGACAGGATGGCCGAGTACGCGCCCGCAATGTCATTGATGTGGGTTATGGAAAGCATGAGATCGCCCGCGGCATAGCGAAAGCCGTTTCGCGTGCATTCCGTGATTCCCTAGACGGGCTGGTGAACCCCTATGGCTCAGGGCAAGCAAGCCGGATCATCACGGAGCGTCTGCGGAGCGTAGAGCTCGGCGACAGGCTGATTCGCAAGAAGTTCTACAGCCCTCCCATCGCGCTGGAGGACGATCGAAAGCCCCTGAGCCACAAGGGACAAACCGATGGCTGAGGGATGGGAAGTAGGCGGAGAATTCCATTGGATGGGATTGCCGCAGGGACCGTTTCTCGCCCTACCCGAGCCACTTTCATGGTTTGCGTTGGGCAGGCATGCCGTGGTCGCACTGCTCCATTCGTTACCTCGAGGAGCGCGCCGCTTGTGGGTACCGAGCTACTTCTGCTTTGACGTTGCCGAATATTGGAAGTCGTTCACCGAGGTTGTGACATACAAGGACGATCCGCGTCGAGCTGAGCCGGACTGGTTGAGTTTGCGACCCGCAGCGACAGACCTCGTGATCGCCGTCAATTACTTTGGGGTTCGCAGCGGAAAGGCATGGCAAATCTGGCGCGGTCGCACCCATTGCGTTCTGGTGGAAGATCACAGCCATGATCCGGTATCGGATTGGGCACTCGAATCGCAAGCCGATTATGCTTTCGCTTCTCTGCGTAAGACACTCCCAGTACCTGACGGCGGAATTCTCTGGTCGCCTCGGAGATTGGCTATGCCTGCTACCGGAACCTGCCAGAATCCAGCCAGTGCGCTGAAGCTCGCTGCGATGCTCTGGAAAGAGGCTTACTTGGAGAGCGGGGGAGATCTTGAACTGAAACTAATTTATCGCGCCTGGCAGCAAGAGGGCGAGAAGGATTTCGATCGGGCCGAAAGGTGTTCCGCCAGCGTGTTGTCGCAGCAATATCTGACCCGGGGGGTGCCAACCAAGTGGCGACGACAACGTGCCACAAACGTACGACAACTGCTGTCTGCCTTGGAAGACGTTAAGAAATTGCGCCCCATCTTTTCGCAATGGCCGAGCGATGCTGCTCCTCTGGGAGCGGTGTTTGAGTTCGAATCGCAAGCAAGGCGTGATGCCATGCGTCGGAAACTGCAGGATCACAGCGTGTACTGCCCAATTCATTGGCCTCCGGTCGGGGACTGCGATCCGGCCGCCAGTGCGTTGGCGCTGCGTCTGCTGACTATTCCTACCGACCAGCGCTATGGGCCTGGCGATATGGAGAAAATTGCCGGATTTGTGAGAAATCCTTAAGATGTGTGTCGGATACATTAGTTCGAATCAAGCTAGCGAAACGACCTCATATCATGGCCCTCGAGGACTCATGCCGTCCATAGCAACTGAGCCGGATCCTGTTTGGGAGCAGATTTTCAGCCATCGAGAGTGGGGCAAATATCCGCCTGAGCACGTCGTGCGCTATGTGGCGCGCACGTTTTACCCGGCACCTGAGCGCTCCAAGGTTCATCTGTTAGAAATCGGATGCGGCCCCGGCGCGAACGTGTGGTTCATGGCGCGGGAGGGATTTCGAGTTTCCGGTATTGACGGTTCGGCAACAGCTATCCGGAAGGCGCGAGAGCGCCTCGCAAAGGAAGGATTGAGTGCTGACCTGCATGTGGGCAATTTCATGAGCCTGCCGTGGGCCGACAATGCTTTCGACGGCGTTCTGGAGAACGTGAGCCTTTGTAGCAATCGCACCGAAACTATCCGCATGGCACTCGCGGAAGTGCTTCGGGTACTGAAGCGAGGCGCGCCATTTCAAGCTTCGTTTTTCACCACTCGGACTTGGGGTTACGGTACTGGTACCAAAGTTGAACCTGACGGGTTCAGGGACATGACAGAGGGCCCGTTGGTCGGCACAGGTTTTTGGGTCTTTCTTACCTGGGAGAAGCTTGACGATCTCTTTCGGGATTTTGCGGACCGTTCGGTCGAACGAATTTCCTGGACGATGGAGAACGAAAAGCACCTAGTCGAACAGTTTGTGATTACCTGCCGCAAACCAGAGAGATAGCGAGAGCGCGCGAATTTATGAATTCGGGAGTTCCAAACCCAGATCGTTCGCACGATGCCGAAAGTCCGGAGCTAGATCGGGAAAATGTGCCACTTCCGCTGGTGAGCGCACAAGATTCTATCCGCGCCACGATGGAAGTGATCGACCGTTATGCAATGGGAATCGCCATCGTGGTAGATGCGAACGGCTGTATTCTCGCCACCGTCACCGACGGCGACATTCGCCGTGCCATTCTCGCAGGTACCAATCTCGACGGTCCTGTATCGCATCTGCGTAGACCTGGGCAAGAGAAGCCTGTAGTTGCAGACATCAGCACGTCGGAAGGCAAATTGCTTGCCCTCATGGAGCGATACAGCGTGCGGCAAGTTCCGCTGCTCGACGAAAATGGCCGGGTACTTGGGTTGGCGGTACAACAAGAGATTCTTCGCCAACACGAGTTGCCCGTTACCGGAGTCATCATGGCGGGCGGTTACGGAAAGCGTCTGCTGCCGTTAACTGAGAGCGTGCCCAAGCCTATGCTGCCAGTAAACGGCCGGCCGCTGCTGGAACATACCCTCAGCCAGCTGCGGCAGTCTGGAATACGCAGCGTGAACGTTGCCACGCACCATCTCAGCGAAAGCATTATGGAACATTTTAAAGATGGGTCGGAGTTTGGCGTTCAGTTGCAGTACTTCCATGAGACGGAGCCGTTAGGCACTGCGGGAGGATTGGCCAAGATGACTGCCGGCACTGATCCTCTGCTGATTATCAACGGTGATGTTCTAACCACCGTAGATGTCCGTGCTATGCTCGATTTTCATCGCGAGCACCGCGCCTCGCTGACGGTCGGCGTGCGGCAATATGACATCGAGGTGCCCTTCGGCGTGATCGAGACCGAAGGTGTCCGAGTAACCGGCATACAGGAGAAGCCAGTTTTGCGGCACTTCATTAATGCCGGCATCTACATGGCCGACCGCGATGTGTGCCGCCTGGTGCCAGACGGCCGGCGCTTCGACATGCCGGACCTGATCGCCGCTGTGATCGAGGCCGGCGGCGGCGTTATCAGTTTCCCGGTGCGTGAATACTGGATTGATATCGGCCGGATCGAACAGTACCACAAGGCGGAGCTCGATCTCGCAGCGGGAATGCTTTGAGTAACGGTGCGTGGAGTGGTAGAAAAGTCCTGGTCACGGGTGCGGGTGGTTTTATAGGCAGCCACCTGGTTGAACGCCTGGTTGAATTGGGTGCCGATGTGCGCGCTCTGGTGCGGTATACCTCCACTGGGCATTTGGGGTGGTTGGACGCGTCGCTGCACAAGGGCGATATCGATATCGTCCTCGGTGACATCCGCGACTGTGACAGCGTCCGCAGCGCAGTACAGGGTCGGTCGGTGGTGTTTCACCTGGCGGCACTCATCGGTATTCCGTATTCGTATCGCGCAGCGCAATCCTACGTGCGCACGAATATCGAGGGGACTTTGAACGTTCTGCAGGCGGCCCGTGACTTCGACGCCGAGCGCGTGTTGTGCACTTCTACGAGCGAGGTCTACGGGACGGCTCGGTACGTCCCGATGAACGAAGAGCATCCGTTGCAGGGTCAGTCTCCGTATTCCGCAAGCAAAATTGGCGCGGATAAAATTGCGGAGTCTTATTACATATCGTTTGGGCTGCCGGTTTCGATTGTCCGCCCTTTCAACACTTATGGACCGCGCCAATCGGCGCGCGCAGTAATCCCAACCATAATCACGCAGGCGCTGGCAGGCCATAAGATTGAGCTAGGCGCGCTGTCTCCGAGTCGCGATTTTAATTACGTTTCTGACACGGTAGAGGGATTTCTTTGTACTGCGCTGGAAAAACAGGTGATCGGCAGAACGCTCAACTTCGCTTCCGGGGTGGAGATTACAATCAGCGAGCTGGCAGAGCTAATTGGCCGCCTCATGGGCAAACGATTCACACCTGTATTGGAGGAGCAGAGGGTCCGCCCGGAGCACAGCGAGGTGAAGAGGCTTTGCGGGGATGCCACGCTGGCTCGCCAGGTGTTGGGTTGGCAATCGCGCGTGAAACTCGAGGAAGGACTGCGGCAGACCATCGCCTGGTTCGAGAGCAATTTGCGGAATTACCGCATCAAAGAATATGCTATTTGAGATCTGCACCAGGAATCACTCCCTTCTGGCTGCTGCATTTAGCGGATATTCGCGCATCCTCTCTGATCGAGATGAGTGAGCCCGTCTCGACCGCCGAAAATTCGCCTCTCTTCCCATCGGTCCACATGTGGGACCTGTTCCGCCGACTGGCGGGAGCTTCGGCGGTGTACGGCCTGGCGAATTTCGGCATCCGAGCACTCAACTTCTTACTGCTGCCGCTGTACACGCGATATCTTTCCCCCACGGATTACGGCCAGATCTCCCTGGCCGAGACATTCGCTGCGTTTCTGTCGCTCGTGATAGCGCTTGGCTTCGATACCGCAATCGAGCGCATGTACTTTCAGCATCTGGATCAACCAAAGGTGCTGGCTTCGTATCTTGGCAGTGCGCTGAAGTTTGCCTTGGCAGCAACGGCTTGCGCCATTCTGCTGACAGTCACCACCGGGAGGCCAATTTTTCATACCTTTGCACCACATCTTGACATCCCGTACAGATTTCTCATCTGGGCAATCATCACGTCAGCGTCGGCGCAGTTTTTGCAGTATCAGCTAGTCATCTTTCAGTCACAAGGCAGGGCGAAGAGCTACGGGGTACTTTCCGTCGCCTCGTTCCTAATCACGGCATCTCTTGCAGTGGGCCTTGTGGTATTCGCGGGCCAGGGCGCGAGTGGCATGCTCCTTGGAAAATTAGCTGCCGCGCTAATTGGGTTGATCGTAGTCTTATTTCTCTTCTCGCCTGTGCTGTGTGCACCGTTTCGCTGGCAATACGTGCGCGAAACACTCGCCCTCGGAATTCCGCTGGTGCCACACCAGTTGATGGCCGGCGGATTGATGGCGGCAGACCGCTTTATTCTTAGCTATTATCGCGATCTGCGCGAGGTCGGCCTGTATTCCATCGCTTACACCTTTGGCGGAGTAATGTCGCTGGTCACCATGTCTTTGAGTCAGGCGTGGGCCCCCATATATTACGAGTTGGCGCGGAAAAACGAGGAGGATCGGCGCCGCGCAATGGGACGCATTTGCTCGGAGCTCGTGCTTTTGCTGTCGGCCGTGGCCTGCTTCGGAGCTTTGATTGCACAGGGCTTCATTGCCCACTTTCTCGACCATCGCTACATTGCGGCTGCACGGATAGTGCCTTGGATCATCGGGGCGTATCTCGCTCACTCTGTCTTCACAACGTTTATGCTAGCGGTGATGCAGGCGAAGCGGACACAATGGCTCATGTTGGTGAGCTTTATCGCCCTAATGGCAAATACGATCCTCAACTTTGCCTTGATTCCGCACTGGGGAATGTACGGCGCCGCCTACGCGACCATTGCGGCATATGTGGTCGAAATGATCGTCATGTACTTCGTGGCGCAACGGCTGTACTACCTCAGCTATGACCTGCCTCGCATAACGGCTGCGTGCAGCGTCTTCCTGATCGCCCTGGCAGCAACTCAATGCCACTGGCCGGATAACCGGCGCTGGCTTGCCATGGTGTTGACAGGAGCGTTGTGTTTTGGCTTGTTGGCCGCGCTGGGGTTGAAGCACGCGGTCGATCTCTTGCGCACGCGGCGACCTGCGTTTGGCTCATGATCAAGACCCTGGCTAAACAGTTGCCGCATCCCATTCTGCTGCGCGTGTATCATGCTCACTACCTTCGGCAGCAGCGTGCCCTGGCGGTTAACTTGGCGTCTATAACGAATCTGCCGCTGTTGGAAATACTACGCCTGTCGCCGCTGAAAACCAGCGATACCGTGTTTATCCTAGGCAGTGGCTGGTCCATCAATGAAATTCCCGCGCAACGCTGGAAGACGATGGCGATGCACGACACGATCGGCTTCAATTTCTGGCCGGTCCATCCGTTTGTGCCGCGTATCTTCGTATTCGAGAATCTGTGTGCTGGTATGCAGCAGGATCTGTATCGCGCCTTTTACGCGACCATCGCGCGCCGCAGCGAGGAATATCGAGAGACAGTGAAGATTGCGACGGAACCTCACCCGCAATCGGAGCGGCAGCTTCTGCATGAATTACCGCGCGCTTTCCGGGAAAACCTGTACGTGGGCTATACGGCTCCGGTAACAGCGCGTAGCAACGCAGAGCTGGAATCGGGTATGCGCTATCTCCTATCGACCGGTGTGCTGCAGCCAGGCGATCAGGTGCGCTGGCTGTTCAAGTATGGTGGCTCTGTCGTCGCGATGCTAAGCCTGGCGGTGAGGATGAATTACAAGCGAATCGTTCTCTGCGGCATCGATTTGGGCAAGCAGGATTATTTCTATCATCTTCGTGAGCGCTATCCGGAAAGCGCCGATTGGGAGTTTGCGCCTCGAAAGGACATTCACCTTACTGCGCGGCGTTTGCCTTGGATGGTCCCAGCGCAAGAAGTGATCTGGGCCTTCGAGAAGGTGGTGCTCCGGCCGGCCGGGATCGAGCTGTTCGTGGAGAATCGCAGCTCGACTCTTTATCCTCAAGTCGCGGAAGCGCCCCCTTCCTTGTGGCAAGTACGGACGACCAAAATTGGTTAGAGCTAGTTCTTCAATCCAGAATCGCGCATCTGACGGCTTCAGCGACGTTTGCGCCGTTGTATCAGGCGATCGACTACCGTGATGTTACCTGCCTGATTAAAGGTATGGCAGCCCGTGCTGCCGTTCCATGGAGTATGCAATCGTCCGATTTCCAGTTCCTCGAAATCAGAGACCCCCAGCCGCGTGATCTTGTTGAAGACCACTTCACGGCCGTACTGTACGGAGCAGTCCTGTGCCGGCCGAACCACATCTTCTCCATTGCGGAAAATCCGTCCAGCGGGCCGGCTGCTTCTCGCATCCGACTTCACAGGATTGAGGCGATGCGGTAGCCATGGCCCTCTTAGAGAATCCGCGTAAAAGATGCACAGCTCATCCCGCACGTCGAGAAACAGCCACCAGCGTTCATCCTGGTACCAAAGCGTGCCATCAGCGCCAGCGATGTTGTCGATCAGCACCGTATCAAGTTCCCATTGATCGGGGAACCGCACGCAGCGACAGAGTTCGACCCTGCCGGCGGCAGTTGTTTCAGGAAGCATTAAAAGTTCGCCTTCGTGCTCGAAAACGAAGGGATAGGAGAGGTGATACGGCTTGTCTAGTGCCGTGACCGGACCCGACCATTCGCCGGACGAGGACCTCGACAGAACGGCGATATGCCCCTTCCCTGATCGGTATGGATACTCTTCGATAAAGACGTGCAGGGCGCCATCTTTCTCGAGTAAGAACGGGTCGCACCAGAAACGGTCAGCGGGCGGAGTAACGACTTGCGGATTGGCGAGCCGTGAGAAATCAGGCGAGCTGTCCACGGCAAGTTGCCATTGCTCCACACTCAGGTATGAGCCGATGGCATGTTTCGCAAAGCGGCTCAACAGTCGGAGGATTGCGAGATTGGCCTCCGAACCGTCACCGTGCAAAGGGTTGGTAAGCGCAGGAAGTTCCAGCGAAGGACGCTTTTTGCGCGCGGCAACTGGCAAAAGCCATCGCCGCAAAAGATCGGACGCCTTCTCTGCAAGCGCAGCCTGGTTTCGAATCCAACTACGAGGATCCGTGCGCGCGACAATCGATTCGAGTATATGAGGCGAGGCTGAGGCAGGAACTGTCTCCACTAGAGAAACGGAGCTGAGCGAACGGTGGACAACCTCCCAAAGGCCGGGGAACCTATGCTGATGCGGACTCGTTCCAAACTGCACGCTCCATACAGGAACAGCAACGCCGTCTAGCTTAACGTGATCGGCATCCGGAGTGGCCAGGAGCACATCGGCACGAGAGATCGTCAGGTGTGCAGCCAGTTCGGTTGAATCGCTGCTATTCAAGGGAATCAGAGATTTGCCAGTGGCGACGACGTCTATTGCTTGCAACGGGCCATGGGCTGCAAGATAGCGCCGGCGCTCCCAGGCAGCATATTTCTCGACCATCCAGGGGTACGAATGCTGCGCCGCATGCGACACGTCAGCAACCAGCACCAACTCGGCGCACTGCTGGGCCAATGCCGACTGCAGGGCCTGCCATATCCATCGTGGACATCGGCGCTTGGCAGTGAGGAGGGCTAGCCGAAGGCCTGCGTTATGGCGCTTGATGCAGGTTGAACCGTCGCTGGAATTTGCGTCCTGCTGGTTCATCGCTGCGTATTCTTGGACAACAGATGAAAAGCTGGGAGGATTGTGTCTTTGCGTTTCGCCCCTGGCAAGTGCATGGTCAGTAGTGATGAAACCTCCGGCTGCCTAGCACAGATAAACGGCAGCCCATCCGCAACCCGCTGTACGGTAACCATAATGGTATACCGAGCGCTTCAGGCCAGATGCCAAGCTCTCAGCCGATCTCTCGCTACTCTAGTTATGGCCGCTGCGACGTAGAAGTTTCTGTCGGCTTCGGCTTCGCGGACGGTGCTGATGGGGTCGGATCGCTAGAAACCGGCTTGCCGCCTCCGGCTTCAGTACCACCGCTCGTCCCCCTGGTGAGATACGGGAACATTGGCGTTATTTGGAACGCCATTTTTTCGCTCGCGAATAAGATGTGCACCGGACGGGTCTTCTGAATCGTAATTTGATCAGACCAGGAATCCAACCTAATGCGTCCACCCAGCGGAAGAGCGGCGATCTGGTTTACATCCCGAACTCGAAGTGCCGGCGCCCCGACGGTTAGTGACCCCATCCGAATTCCACTCTGGGGGGAATCCAGTGGATTGCCGAACTCTCCCTTGAGCAGGTGCGGCAGTTGGGGGGCTTCAGACTTCATCGCTGCCAGGAAAAGTCCCGCCGATGGGAGCTTGTCCTTGTAGGGAGAGTTCTGAAGCAGTTGCAAGGCCTTCGTATCCGCCTCCTTCTCCTCTTCCGGAGTGCGACGCACGGTGATATTGCTAACCGTCTGCTCGTCGGGGAATATCATGCGATCGCTGAACGCGTATTTCTCGTTGAGCTGGTGCGACGAGAGAATATGTCCCATTTCGTGCGCCAGGATCACGGCTAATGAGGCCTCGTCAGGCAACGCGTCGAGCAAACCACGGCTAACCACAATGGTGTGGCCTACCGTGAAGCTCTCCATAGGCTGCGTGAGCAAGACCCGACAACGGACCTCGGGTTCCACATCGAGCTTGTTGGTTATCTCGAGATTCTGCACTACGGTGTTCAGCACCTTGTCAACAGGGCCCTCAGGCGCTAGGAACGCAGCCCGTTGCATGCGTTCGAGGACGTTGTCTTCTGCCTGCCGCTGCCATGCGCGTTCCCCTTCGACCGCGGTCAGATCCTGCTTCGAGTTGCTCTCGTCTTTGACCTTGTCTGTGGAATCGACCGCAATGTCGGTGTACTCGCTGTTCTTGCTGGGATGGGTAACATCGTAGCCCCAGAGCAAAGTTTGCGCGCGGAAATCCCAGTGATCTCTGCCGCGCATCAGGTCTGTTTCCTCGCTGTACACGTAAGCCGGCAGCCATTGGTCGTTGCCCATGTTCAGCCGCCAGCTATCAAAATGTAGGTATTCGCCGTGCTTGGGTTGCGGTGTATAGGTCCCATTGAAGCGCACCACGTTGTATTGCTGGTCCTCAGCCCAGATACGGCCGATAAACCTAGCTTGGCTCTGAGGCAGCTTGGGCTTCACATCGATGACCAGAGTGCGTACGTCGCCAAGGAACTCCCTGCGCATGAACCGGAACTCATAGTGCTGACGGTCGAACGCGCTCATGTCCATGATGATCATCTGCGCAAAGCCATCGGACATGTAGCCCGTCTGCTGGCTGTCCGAGTGCTTCAGGTGGGTGACCTTCTGCATGCTGCTGAATATCTTGTGCAACGTACTGGTGTGCGCTGCCTCTTTCTGGTCCGGGTGATCCGGCAGGAAAGTGACGTCATTCACGCCTGCCTGCAGCTTGATCCTGCCGAGAAAGTACTCGTCGCTGACTGGCACGACGGCGAGGTCCTTGTCGGGACGCATGTTCTGGATGTACGTCTCCACCATCGGGCTGTATTGCCTAAGGTTCTTGACGAACTGTGATTCGCGGTTCGCGATCTTGTCCAGCACAAGGTCAAACTTGGGATCTGTTTTCCACGTTTCTGTTTCAACGTTGGAAGCTTTCTTGTCCTTCGCGCCGAATACGGTGCAAACCAACATCAGACTCAACAATGAAACACTCAAGCGAGCACGCTTGAATTCCGACATCCAATCCTCCAAATCCGAGTCAAGACAAACGGGAGACGACCCTGAGCCGCCCATGCGCCTTGATAGGGTGGCCCTCGTAGCGCGGGCGAAAAGAGAAGATTCTCAGCGGTCGGTTTCGGCGTCGGCTGTTCCTTTAACGTAGCTATGGGCTGGGGTATTGGTAGTGGGGAAGACAGTCGCGGCACGGCCAGGTGTACGCTGAAACGCCCGCCAATCGGGCTTATGATGACAGCGACAAAGGAAATCCCGCTTTCCGCGATCCAAACCAACAGCCCTAACCAGCATATAAAACTGAGCCCAAACGAGCGGCTTGACGTCACAAGAGCCATTCTTAACGTTCTTGATGGTGAGGGTCTGCGGCTACCAATTCCAACTTGGCTGCCAATGTGCCGACCCTTGCTCCTCTGGTACAATTTTCACGCCCTGTTCCAATATCATAGATCCACTTTTCGCCAATCCTGGATCGGGCGGCGGGCATATCGAGGGCGGATCTGTGTTCATTGGCAAACAAACCATTCTCGAATTCGACCGATCCCTCGCGTCAATTGCTTGGGATCCTTGCCTCCAGTGCCTTGCATTTGAACTGCTTAGAGTAAAAACCGAGTTTGGCGGTGTAAGCGCAAACCTTACCTACAACCCCATAGACTCCATGCTTTCACTATTCCAAGATTTGAAATTCGTATTTCGACAAATTGCGCAAGTCACCGGGATTTACGGCAACGGCGAGGCGGGAGTCACGGCGCCCGACATTCAAGCCTATATGCGCGATACGCATTCGTTTGAACACCTCGGCGGAGTTGGCTTCGCTTCCTATGAGCTTTCCGGCATCGCGGAACCCGCTCAGGTGAATGCTTCACGCCTGAGTGCCGGAACTTTTCTTGCCCTTGGTGTTGCGCCGCTGCTTGGCCGGACGGTTACTGCCGAAGAGGACGAGCGCAGCCAGCAAGTTGCTGTGCTGAGTTATCCGACGTGGCAGAGCCGGTTCAATGGGAATCCGCATGTATTGGGCAGCAAGATCCTGCTGGACCGCAAACCGTATCTCGTCATCGGCGTTATGCCACGACAGTTCGAATTTCCGCTAGTACCGGGCCGCCTGAACCGCTGTGAGCTTTGGGTGCCAATGAGCCTGACTCATCAGGAGTTGACACAGGGCGCCGCGAGTTGGAATTACGGCATGGTTGGCCGCCTCAAATCCGGGGTCGCACCTAGCCAGGCCCAAAGCGATGCTGCGCGGGTGGCGAAGGAGATCATGCTCAACTATCCGGCATTCATGAAGAGCCTGCATATCAGTCCAGTGGTGCGGCCGCTGCAGGAAGAAACCGTGGAACAAGCGCGCCCGCTGGTGCGAACGCTGTTTCTAGCAGTCGCGGTCGTGCTGCTAATCGCCTGCGCCAACCTTGCCGGGCTGATGGTAGTACGCGCGATTCATAGACAGCGGGAGGTCGCGGTACGCCTGGCGCTCGGTGCGCGCGCCGCAGCCCTGCTGCGCGAGGCAATTCTCGAGAGTCTGACGATCAGCGTGGGCGGCGGGCTGTTGGGCTTGGCGCTTGCGGCGTTGGCATTGGGCGCTGGCAGAAATCTGCTACCGGAAAGTCTTCCGCGCATTAGCGAGATATCCCTGAACTGGAATGTGGTGGGCTTTGCGCTGCTGCTGGCGGTAGTGACCGGCGTGCTCTGCGGATTGGCGCCGGCCTTTGTCGCTCTTCGCACGAGCGTGAATGACACTCTCTAGGAAGGCGGGCGCACTGGTTCCGCCGGCGGAGCCCACACACGGCTGCGCTCCTCGCTAGTTGTCGCCGAGATTGCAATTGCCCTGTTGCTGCTGACTGCCTCAGGGCTGCTGCTACGCAGCTTTGAAAAAATGCGTTCGGTCGATCTTGGTTTCCGGCCTGGACACGTCACCGCGGCTAACTATTCGCTCCCGCGGAGACAATACACCAGTCAACCGGCGGTGGACAGTTTCAACAAGGAACTGCTGCTTCGCCTTGAACGACTTCCCGGCGCCGAGGCGGCAGGCCTGACCAGTTTCCTTCCCGCTTCAGGAAACAACAGTAACGAGACATTTCTGGTGGATGGCTACGTCCCGCCCAAGGGGGCGAAAATGAACCTCGCCAGCCCGGCCACTGTGATGGGGAATTATTTCCGCGCGATGGGAATTCCGTTGCTGAGAGGACGCACGTTTACTGAAGTCGACAGGGCGGGCGTGCAGTTGGTTGTGGTTGTAAGCCGCAAGTTCGCCCAGCACTTCTGGCCTAAGCAAGATCCGATCGGCAAGCGGATCCGGCTCGGGATGCAAGAAACTCCGACGCCGTGGATGACCGTCATAGGCGAGGTGGCGGACGTCAAACTGAGTTCTCCAGATTCGGAAACGAAGGAGGAGTTCTATCAGCCTGTAGAACAGGCGGAAGAGTCTATCGGTTCCCTCGCCTCCCCGACCGATCTCAATGGCAATGGTGGCTATATTGTGTTGCGCTCGGCGTTGCCCCCGGAGCAGATGGAAAACGCTCTTCGTGCGACGGTTCGCTCGATTGACCCGCAACTGGCGCTGACACAAGTGCAGACTATGGAGCAGGCTGTCTCGGACAGCGAGGCTCCTCGCCGTTTCAACACGGTTCTGATTAGCAGCTTCGCACTCGCAGCGGTGTTGCTGGCTGTCCTGGGCATCTACAGCGTCATCGCCTTCTCAGTCGCCTCGCGCGTGCAGGAGTTGGCGATCCGCATGGCGCTTGGTTCGCAGCGCTCTGGCATTATGCGCCTGATTCTGGTCTCCGGCACGAAACTCGCCATCATCGGCTGTGTCCTCGGGCTCGCGGGGGCCGCCGCGGCTTCAGGTCTGCTACGCTCGTTCCTTTTCGGCGTGAGCCCGTTCGATGCACCGGTGCTGATTTTGGCTGTGATCGCCGTCTTTGTTCTTGCTCTCGCGGCCTCGGCAGTTCCGGCAGGGCGCGCGGCTTCGCTTGATCCCGCGCAAGCGCTGCGAGCGGAATAGGTACGGGCGGGGAGCTCACTTGCTGGCGGGCCCGACAGCGAATATCAGTTTTCGGGAACTCGCAGCAGTTCATTTCGTACAACTAAGAGGCTATTGAGTGCAAAACCTGCCCGGCATTTTTCGGTATACCTTGCGGCAATTCCGGTTGTCTCCAGTCTTTACGGCCGCCGCCATATTAACCCTCGCTTTGGGAATCGGCGGCACCACAGCGATCTTCACTTTGATTCACGCTGTGATGCTGCGCTCCTTGCCGGTCTCGGATCCCGCACGTCTGTATCGGATCGGTGACGGCGACAATTGCTGTGTCGAAGGCGGCCCTCAAGACCGGTGGGGTATGTTCTCGTTCCCGCTATATGAGCGGCTGAAAGCGGAAGCACCAGAATTTGAAGAGTTAGCTGCCTTTCAGGCAGGCGGCGCAAGGGTAAGCGTGAGGCGCGAAGGCATCGATATAGCCGCCAAGCCTCTGCGCTCCGAATATGTCACGGGAAATTATTTTTCAACTCTTGGCGTAA
This sequence comes from Acidobacteriaceae bacterium, assembly GCA_019244055.1. Lineage (GTDB taxonomy): Bacteria > Acidobacteriota > Terriglobia > Bryobacterales > Bryobacteraceae > Bog-105. Next base: position 14,911 of record JAFATG010000268.1, read on the forward strand.
GGGCATTTGCAGGGCGCGTGTTTACCCCGGAGGACGACAAGCGCTCCGTTCCGCCGGTTGCCGTAATCAGTCATCAGGCTTGGCAAGCGACGTACGGTGCCAATCCCTCCGCCGTCGGTGGAACCTTCGTGATCGAAGGACATCCTTTCACAGTGATTGGAGTTGCGCCGCCGGGATTTTTCGGCGACACATTGCGTGCCGACCCGCCCGATATCTGGATTCCCGTACAGCAGGAGCCGATGACTGACGGTAGCGGCACGTTGCTCTCTCAGTCCGTGAGCGCGTGGTTGCGTGTCATCGGCCGCTTGCGTCCGGGGGCTTCGATTGCGGGCATTGCTCCGCGCCTAACCGGAGTCCTCCGACAATGGATGCAGCACGATTCCGGCTACCCCTCCAACTGGATGCCGGACGTGATCCGGATGTTCCCCAAACAGGTGATCAACGTGGTCCCCGCAGGCGCCGGGGTAGCGGAGATGAAGGAAGAGTACGGGCGAAGTCTCGAGATCCTGCTCGCCGTTTGCGGCCTCGTGCTGCTTATCGCTTGCGCCAATGTTGCGAACTTGCTCTTGGCTCGCGCTGTGTCCCGCCGCCCGCAAACTGCCGTGCGGCTCGCGGTAGGCGCGAGCAGCGGTCAAATCATTGGGCAGGCGCTCATCGAGAGTATTCTGCTGGCGCTCGCCGGTAGCATCGCCGGGCTCGCCGTTGCAACGGGAGCGGCGCGGTTGCTGCTGGCGCTCGCCTTCCGAAGCTCGCATTTCCTACCGATCTGCACCCGCCCGTCGCTCATCGTACTCGCGTTCGCCTTTGGGCTGGCCTTGTTGACGGGGATCATCTTCGGCGCTGCCCCGGCGTGGTTTGCTACCCGAACGGATCCGGTAGAGGCGTTGCGGGGAGCGGGCCGTTCCACAAGCGATCATTCTTCGCTCGCGCGCAAGGCGTTGCTGGTTGTGCAGGCTGCCCTCTCCATTGTGTTGGTCGCTGGAGCGACCATGCTGGCGCGAAGCCTCAACAACATTGAGCACCAGGACTTCGGCTACCAAGTTCCAAACCGAGTGGTGGTTTCTCTGAACCAGCCCCCCGCAACGTATACTCTGCCGAAATTGCAAGCACTGTATCGCGAAATCGAGGCACGCCTCAATGCTTTGCCGGGAGTGCAAGGCTCAGGCCTTGCGTTGTATAACCCGCTCACGAATAACTGGGGCGAGCTGATCTACGTGGCAGGCCATCCTGCTCCCAAAATGAATGAGGAGGCGGGCGCGTCATGGGACCGGGTGAGCGCCAACTATCTCCAAAACTTTGGCGTGACGCTCCTTCGCGGGCGAACATTTACTACCGCCGATAATGAACGTACTGCGCCCGTAGCCATTGTCAACGAAGCGTTCATCAAACACTTCTTCAAAAACGAAGACCCGTTAAACCGGCATTTCGGCCTGGATATGCCGGAGAATGCCAATACTTTCCGTATCGTGGGCATCGTGCGAGACGCCAAGTTCGCGGGATTCGGCTTGAGCAGGCCGGCGCGGCCAATGTTTTATGTGCCACTTGCGCAGAACGTCGATTATAAAGACGCAATGATGCAGCGGATTGAGTTGCAATCGCACTTTATCGGTGGAATGATGCTCGTGACAAATGCCTCGCCTGGAACTCTCGAACCTCTGCTCACTCGTGTGTTGGCGGGAGTAGACCCGAACCTGACGATTGAGAGCGTGAGGACCATGCGTCAACACATAACTCTTACCTTCGATCAGGACCGCGCCGTGGCTGGTCTTGCCGGCCTGTTCGGGACGGTAGCGCTCCTTTTAGCGGCCGTTGGCCTTTACGGGGTCACTGCCTATACAGTTGCGCAACGAACGAACGAAATCGGCGTTCGGATGGCGGTTGGCGCTGATCATACGAAGGTGGTTCGCCTCATACTCAGTGGAGCCTGCAAACGTGTATTGGTAGGGCTCGCACTGGGCCTACCGTTGGCTGTAGCGGCCGGACGCCTGATCTCGTCTCAGTTATACGGGGTTTCCTTTTGGGATCCGCTCGCGCTGATCGTAGCGGCAAGTTCCCTCACGCTCTGCGCCTTTGCCGCGGCTTTAATTCCGGCCAGCCGCGCCGCATCCATCTCTCCGATGAATGCGCTCAGAACTGAATAGCCGCCGCTGCTTGCGGGGCGGTGAGGGAAACGCCCTTGTTGCCGTTACAATTCGCCTATGGAGAAAGCTGCGGAACAAGACCCGCGAATCTACCTCGCCGCAGAAAGAACATTTCTCGCTTGGTTACGTACCGGATTGGGTCTAATCGGTGTGGGCTTTGCAGTAAGTCGCTTCGGTTTATTTCTGCGCGAAGTCAGCGCCACAACTCCTAATCTCCCTATCCACACCACGGGCCTTTCGGTCTGGACCGGCGTGGCACTGGTGGGCTTGGGAGTGGTCGTAAACATCAGCGCTGTTGTGCGCCATGTTCGTCTGGTGCATCAATTGAGTTCGGGAACGTGGGTAGCGGGACGGGTCTCCATCTACACGGTCGCGATTGGCATCTTGCTTGCTGCTGTTGGGCTTGCTATGGCCGTATATCTGAGTCTCGTGCATTAGAGCCGTCTCGGAGCCGCCGTACGTGATAGCGGGTCACTTCAGCGAGATTTCGCAGGCATCAGCAGAGCGCAGTGAACTTGAGCAGGCGTTATCGAGATGCTCGCAAGCTCTAGATGGCGGACTGAGGCTTCCTCTTTTCGCGGTTCCTCTAGAGCGCGTTGGAGCTGATAGACAAGCCGAAGATCTTCGTAATAGTTCAAGGCCCGCCTTCCAAGACTGGTAAGATCCTGCTGCGCACTTTGGAGGGCTGCTCCTGTTGGGCCTGCGAATATGGCCAAGGACAGAATAGCCGTCGCGATTCCCATCAGAAATCGCGGCTGAAGTGTTGCTTTTGTCTGCTCTTTATTGTTGGGCATGATCGTTACTCCTGAACGTCTGCTTTCATGGGTACGTCGAATGAGGGGAGATGAAATCGACACGAAGGCAGACATTCCATCGCTGAAAATGATCGGAAAAAAGTGCACGCTCGTGTCGATTTCGCGCGCTTTGATTCGATAAACAGATAGGAACTACGCTCAACTAAGCGAAGGAGAGACAGCGGTGAGGGTAATGGTAGTAGTGAAAGCCTCGAAGGATTCGGAAGCCGGAGTCATGCCCAGTAAGAAGCTACTTACGGAGATGGGAAAGTTCAATGAGAAACTGGCTGAGGCCGGCGTGATGCTAGCCGCCGAGGGACTCCAGCCCACCTCGAAAGGTGTGCGCGTCACGTTTTCCGGAGACCAAAGGACGGTTATAGATGGCCCGTTCGCCGAGACGAAGGAACTTATTGCCGGATTCTGGCTGTGGCAGGTGAACTCAATGGAGGAAGCAATTGAATGGGTGAAGCGGTGCCCGAACCCTCACGCAGATGGCGGGGTAATCGAGATTCGCCCGCTATTTGAGGCTGCGGATCTCGGGCCGGAATTCACGCCGGAACTCCAGGAGCAAGAAGAGCGGATTACAGCAAAGTTGGCGCGCTAGGCCGGGAGTTCTGCCTCGCCCTGAACGCCGGACCATCATCGAATCGCGCCTAGCGGCGAGCCCAACCGGCGCGCGTTTGTCAGATTCTCACCTGCAGGGCGGCGAAGAGCGAGTGACGCCCTGCGCGCTATTAGCAGATAAAGTGAAAGTTATGACGGCGCTGGAGGCTTACGAGTTGACGACCCAAGGAGGCGCAACAGACTTCGCCCGGGTAATTAAAGTTTGCGAATCCTTCGGACGGTACTGCCTCATCAGTGGACTGGCGGTTAACTGTTATGTGGAACCGGTGTATACGCTCGACGCCGACATTGTCGTGATCGCTGCGAATCTTCGCGCTTTGACCGCCAATCTCCGAGAGGAAGGATTCAAAACCGAAGAACATTTACACTCGCTGAACGTGCTGGCCCCGACAAGCGAGCTGCGCATTCAATTCACAACCGACGACAGATATCAGGCATTCTTAGCTCGGTCGATCGAAGCCGAAGTGCTAGGGCTTCGAGTGAAGGTCGCGAGCATCGAGGACGTCGTTCGGGGAAAGCTCTGGGCTTATGGCGACCCCCAACGGCGATTGAGCAAGCGCAAAAAGGACGAGCTGGATTTGATTCGGCTCGCGGAAAAGCATCCTCAACTGAAATCTATGTACCCCAGCGAGCTGGTTGAGCAGATCGAGCGAGGATGAGGCACCTCTAAAAGCTACAGTGGGGTTGTGACACCCGTTTCAGCAGATATCGATTCCTATCTAGAAGACGCGTCCGGATATCGCGGGTGGGCGGATCGAGTGGTGCGCCCGGGAACGGTCGAGGAAGTCGGTGAGATTGTCCGCGGTTGCGCCCAGAGCCAAACCTCGCTCACGATTGCGGGTGCCGGAACGGGATTGACGGGCGCGCGCGTGCCGCACGGGGGAGTGCTGCTGTCCCTCGAGCGATTTCAAGAAATTCGGGTGGACAAGGGCCAGGCGTGGTGCGGAACAGGGGCGCTGCTCAAAGATCTGCAAAAAGCCGCGGCGCAAACGAAACAGTTCTTTGGTCCGAATCCGACCGAAGATTCGGCTTCGATCGGCGGGATTATCAGCACGAATGCCGGCGGTGCGCGGAGCTTCCATTATGGAGCGGTGCGCCGGCATGTGCTCGCCCTGGAAGTGACGTTCATGACGGGAGAAACGATCACCGTGCGGCGCGGGGAACCGGTGAATTTTCCGTTTCGGCCGATCCGCGTGCCCGAGACGAGCAAGAATTCAGCCGGATATTTTTTGCGCCCGGGCGCCGAATGGGTAGATCTCCTGGCAGGCAGCGAGGGCACTCTGGGAATTATCACGCACGCGGAGATGCAGCTGTATGATGAACCCGCGGCGCTGCTGAGCGGCGTAATCTTTTTCGCGTCAGACGAAGAGACGCTGGATGCGATCGAGCAGTGGAGGGAAATCCCGGAACTGCGACTGCTTGAATTCCTGGACGAACACTCGCTGGATTTCATGCGCGGGAATTATCCGGCAATTCCGGCAGCAGCCCGAGCCGCGCTCATGATTGAACAGAATCTTGCTTCCGACGAGGACTCAGAGGTGGACGCCTGGGCGGAACGCTTGGAACAGCAGAACGCGTTCGGCGAAGCGTCCTGGTTTGGTTTGCGGGCGGCGGACCACGAACGCTTTCGCGAGTTCCGGCACACGCTGTCTGCGAGTGTGACTGACAAAGTGCGCCGGAGAGGCTTTCATAAATTCAGCAGTGATTTTGCAGTGCCGTTCCGCTACCATCGCGAGCTGTACCGGCACTATAAGCGAAGATGCGAGGAAGTTCTGCCGGGCCAGTACACGATATTCGGCCATGCCGGTGATGCGAATAATCACGTCAATTTCCTGCCAGCCTCCAAGGAACAGTCGCAATTAAGCGAGGAACTGCTGAATGAGTTTGCACCTTTTGTGGTTTCGCTCGGGGGCACGGTCGCGGCAGAACACGGGATTGGCAAGGTCAAGACCGATCTGCTGAAGGTGATGTATTCGGCGGACGAGATTGAGGCGATGAAGGACGTCAAACGCCGGCTCGATCCCGAGTGGTTGCTCGGGCGCGGAACGATCTTCGACCTCTGAAGCCGCCAACGCCTTCCATCAAGGCTTGTATTTTTCCTTGGGGTCCAAAGTAACTCGAAAATCGCCCGACGACGATCGATCGACAAACTCGATAGTCAAGCTACCTATGCCTTCGAAGTGAGCATAACGCCAGTCTTCAAACGGATAGGTCATCGCGGAACCGCCGCCTTCCGATTCAGGACGGTTGTAACTGCCGCCGGCCGGGTGGGAGTCGATTTCATCAGGCGGTCCATACCGTATGTAGATGCGGCCGCGATCGGTCTTCCAGCCCGGTAAATTCCCTCCCCAATGCCTGTTTGCGTATGCGATACGCCGGTAATGCTCTTCCTTGAACTCATTCTCGGGCGTGCCCGGTGTGGGATCACGCCGCGCCCAGAACTGCTTCACAAACTGCTCGCGTTCTTCGTCCGTCTTCAGAGCTTCAAAGGCGGCCTTTTCTTCATCCGAGATGATATAGACCACGTCCTCGTTGAGCCATTTCTGCCAGGGATTATCCACGTTTTGGCGGAATTGCTGCGAAGCGACATTTGAATTGCTGTTAATGTGCCAGGCGGCCAGCACCATTGCGGTACTCGCCATCAGAACCACAGCCGCCAGAGCAGGCGCCCAGATCCCGCTGGGACCTTTCGGATAGAGCAGACGCTTGATACGTTTCATGAGATTTCCTCCTGTTGCCGCCACCGCCGTCTCGCGCGCGGGCCATTCTTGTTTCAATCGATTTTGTTCGAGTGCAGTCAATGCGAGGGCATAGCCGTGTGCGTCGCCTCTCAAGTCCACCACAATGTCGTCGCAGCAGTTTTCACGCTCAGCGCGGATGACTCGCGACATCCACCACACGGCCGGGTGATAGAAAAGAAGGCCTTCAATGAGTCGCTGGTAAGCGTTGATAAGGTAGTCTGACCGCCTGACGTGCGCCAGCTCGTGCAGCAATATTGCTTCTATGTAATCCGGTGACAGGCCAGCCAAAAGACCCAGCGGCACCAGAACGATCGGACGAAAATGCCCAAGCACCACGGGCGTCTCAACCAGCAACGACTCCAGTAACACCACAGGCCGCGAGACCTTCAGCTCGAGGGCTAAGCGACTGATAGTACGCTGCCAGGAATTCGGTGCTGTGCATGTGCCGCGTCGCTGCATCGTAGATAATGACAGCCAACTAGCGGCGTAGCGCAGGTAAAATAGGCTAACCCCGATTATCCATACAGGAGCGAGCCACGGCACCAGCCTGCCGAAATCCGAAAATTGTCCGTTACTCCCGTCCGCATCGGGCATCGAGTTCCATGGCGGAAGGCTCACCCGGCTCGGCGTTCCTGCACTGCTGTTAAGCTCAGGCAGAAAACGAATCAGTGTAACGGCAAAACCCGCGAGCATTGCAAGCAATGCCACACAGCCGGCCACATATCGAACACGCGGTGAGCGAAGTAAGACAAGTAGCGTCGCCAGAACCGCCGCGATAAGGGCGCCTTCCCATAACGAGTGAATTAGAGTCCACCCCAACGCGTCCGAAATCTCTGTTTTCACCACGAAATCGAGCAGCCTCATTTTGCCTCCTTGGCGTACTCGTCCAGCAATTTGCGAAGCTCAGCCAACTCGGCTTTTGTTGTTTTCTTAGCTGACAGCGCGCCAATCAGAAGCGCTTTCGCAGAGCCGCTAAACGCACGTTCCAACAGATGGCCGGCTAGTTGTTGCTGTGTCCATTCACACGGCCGCGCAGCGCTGTAAATATGGGCGCGCTGCTCTTCGTCGCGAAGGAGAAGTCCTTTATCGGACATTATCTGCATAAATTTCAGAATCGTGCTGTACTGTGCCGGGCGCCGCTGGTTGATGCGTTCATGGACTTGCCTGACTGTGGCGGGACCTGTGCTCCACAGCACGGCCAGTATTTCCAATTCGGCATCGGTTGGGCGGGGTGGTTGTGCTCCCTTCGGCATCTAGGAAGACTTTACTACTAAGCTTTTCCTATGTCAAGCGCCTTAACGCAGATGAAGCATTACCCCTCGTTGACCGGATCAGGTGGCTGAGCATCCAGTTTTTCGATCAGCACCGTAGCGATGCGATTGCGATTCATTTCGGTAATCGTGAAGTGCCGGCCGCCGTACTCGATGCTGTCTTTCACGCGGGGAATGTAGCCGAATTGGAAGAGTAGGAATCCGGCGAGCGTCTCAAACCCCGCTTCAGTTGGAAGCACGATGTTGTAGCGGGTTTCGAGGTCACGAATCGTGGTACTGCCTTCGAGCTGAAGAACTTTGTCCTGGTACGAAGAGACCGGACGCGCGACATCGTGCTCATCCCCGATGTCTCCAAAGATCTGCTCGAGGACATCTTCAAGCGTGACGAGACCGACTATGGTGCCGAATTCGTTTACGACAAGAGCCAAATGCATGTGGCTGGCGCGGAATTCGTCGATGAGCTGATTCAGCGGCTTGGTTTCGGGAACGACTACCGGTTTACGAATAAGACGGCGGAGACGGAATGGCCGGGGTGCGCGCTGGCGCTCATGGGCAAAGCGTTGCTCGTCCCAGATGCGCATGAGGTCCTTGTAATGAACGACGCCGATGATCTGCTCGGGATTATTTTCGTAAATGGGCACGCGGGAGAATTTGTGCTCGGCCATCGTGCTCAGGATCCGTTCCAGGCTGGCGTCTACGGGAAGGGAGATGATGTTGTGACGCGGGGTCATGATTTCGCGAGCGGAGTAATCGGATAGCTCGATCAGGCGCTGAATAGCATCCTGCTCAAACTGTTGCAGATGACCTTCGTGCCGGCTGGACTGAACGATGTACTTGAGTTCTTCAGGCGAGTGACCGCCGTGAGCGTGTCCGCCGCTGCCGACGCCGAGAATTCTCAACACCAGCGCAGAGGTGCGTTCGATCACGACTACGAACGGTTGGGATAAGCGGTAAAAGACCAGGAGCACGGGCGCGGCGAGCACCGCGATGCGATCGGCCTTTTCGATCGAGACATTCTTGGGAACAACTTCGCCTATGACCACATGGGCGTAGCTGATGATCAGAAAAGCAAATGTGAAGGCGACGGCGTGCAGCAGCGCAACCGGAATGTCTTTACCAAGCGGCTCAATGGCGCCACGCAACAGTTTGTAGAACGTATCCTCCCCCGCCCAACCGAGTCCGAGACTGGCGAGAGTGATGCCGACCTGAGTTACCGACAGAAGTCGACCCGGGTTCGCGAGAAGATTGAGGGCGCTTTGCGCGCCGGCTTGTCCCTGCTCGGCTAGCTCGCGCAAGCGGGACTGGCGAACGGACACGAGCGCGACTTCCGCCGCAGCGAAGAATCCGTTGGTCGCCAGAATGAAAATCAGAACAAGAAAGCGGACCGCCATTCATCAGCAACCATGATGGCAAAGTAGCGCGCGAGCGTCGCTCACTCGCGATGCAGCAGAGCTCTCTTGAGAAATTCCAGTTCTGGAAGATGGAATGCTAACTTACCCGCAAAGCAACCATAGGTCAATCTGCGAAGCGTTTCGCGCCGGCAGATATCCAGCAAGTAGCGCGACAGCTACAGTGGGCCTGTTTCCATATTGATCGCATCTTCTGGTAACATCCACCCACTGTTCCTTTCTCGACGGCAGTGGGGTATGCCGGCAGGCTTTAAAACGGAAACTACGACTTTTCGCCCGGCTTCCTCGACAACGCCACCATCTCGCAGACAAGCGAATTCACCCGAGGCGGCAGCATTGCTTACAAGAACCAGGCCGATAGCTCAGTTACCGGAGCATACGGCTACCCCGATTTCTACACCCAACGGTGAGAGCTGAACACCTACAACGGCAGAGTACAATCGGTGGGTGCTAACCCGCGCAGTACGCATTATCAATGTGAGCATAGCCGTCCTGGTTGTGCTCATTGCGTTTGCGGTTTACTGGTACGCGGTGCGGCCCCTGCCGAAAACATCTGGCGAGATTACGGCCCCGATTCGGGCAAACGCAACGATTAAGAGAGATGCGCGGGGAGTCCCGCACATTGAAGCCGCCTCCTGGCAGGACGCAATTTTCTTGCAGGGCTTCGTGACGGCTCAAGACCGGTTGTGGCAGATGGATGCGCTGCGGCGTTTGGGCGAAGGCGAGCTGGCGGAGGTGTTCGGACAGGGCGCCCTGGCACAGGATGAGCGGACGCGCCGCATGCGATTGGGCGAGATCGCGGACGCGGGCGTGACGCGGCTCCGGCCGCAAGACCGCACGGTGTTTATCGAGTACGCAAGAGGCGTGAACTACTTCATCGACCGCCGGCGCGGAGATTATTCCCTGGAATTCTCCATACCAGGACGAGAGTATGCGCCGAAGCCTTGGACGATAAAGGATTCCTTGGCGATTGCGCTCGTGATGTACCGGACACTGACGGATGATTCCAAGAACGATTTCGATCGAGGCGTGCTTTTGAGTGCAGGCGCGGATCCCGAGAAGTTTCAGATTCTGTTTCCTGCCGTGCAAGGGCAATTCGTGAGTCCTGGATCGAATGCATGGGCCGTTTCCGGCACTCACACGATGGACGGAAAGCCGATACTCGCGAACGATCCACATCTGGAATACGGAATCCCGGGCACATGGCATTTAGTGCATTTGAAAGCGCCCGGTTTGAATGTTTCGGGCGCCGCGCTACCTGGCGTTCCCAGCGTGATAACGGGCCATAACGAGCAGATAGCGTGGGGCGTCACCAACTTGGCCGCCGATGTGATGGATCTGTATGCGGAACAGATGGATGACAGCACGGGTCGGTACGCGTATCAGGGAACCGTACAGCAGGCGCAACTTGACCGGCAATTTATCGGTGTGAAAGGCGCAAAACCTGCCGAGGTAGATATCTGGGTGACACGGCACGGACCGGTGATTTTTCACCAGAACGGAAGAAGCTATAGCATGCGCTGGAGCGCGACGGATGGCTTCGGTTTCCCTTTTTTCGATTTGGATCGCGCGCAGAACTGGCAGCAGTTTCGGTCGGCGCTGGCGGTCTTTTGGGGACCCGGACAAAATTTTGCGTATGCGGACAAGTCAGGTCACATCGGCTATCAGGCAACCGGGGCCGTTCCAATCAGAGGGAACTTCGAGAGCAACGTACCGCTGGATGGAGCGTCGGGAAAGTTCGAATGGAACGGGTACATACCGTTTGACCAGTTGCCCAGCTTTTGCGACCCAGCAGGCGGGATCGTGGCAACAGCAAATCAGGATCCGTTTCCGTCGAGTTTTCCGTACCGGGTGAATGGTCGATATGACGACGCATACCGAGTCGATCAGATTCGTGCACGGCTACGAGCGAAACCGCGGCTGACGGTCAGCGACATGTTGGCGATTCAGAAGGATGTCTACGCTGCCTACGATCACTTCTTGGCAGAACAGGTATTAGCGGCGTGTCAGAAGAAGGGCAGCCGAGACGAATTGGTTCGAGATTCTATTCCACTCCTACGTGGCTGGAATGGGCAGATGGACAAGGATGAAGCGGCTCCTATGATGGTGGAGGCCCTGAGCGACAACCTGCGGCAGAGCATGGTCCGGCTCAGTCTGCAGCCTGGTCGCGAGAATACGGAGATTGCCGTTCTTCCACGTTGGGGCGTAGTACAGAACCTGCTTGATACGCGGCCCGCAGGGTGGGTTGCCAACAATGATTGGGATACGTGGCTGCTGAACAATTTCAGTGCCGCGCTGCAAGAAGGGCGCAAGCGGCAGGGGTCTCGAGTGGCGAGTTGGCGCTGGGGGCGTTTGCTGGAGTGGACGTTTGCGCATCCGGTGGGCAAACAGCTCCCGCTCGTGAGCGGGTACTTCGACATTGGACCAATCCAGATGAGCGGCTCTGGCACTACTGTCAAGCAGACGACGCCTAGCTTGGGGCCATCGGAGCGAATGGTCGTGGATCTGGGCACGCTTGATGAGTCGGTCCAGAACCTGGCAGTCGGCGAATCAGGATACGTGGCGTCGCGGCATTACAAGGATCAATGGAGTGCCTACTATGTGGGCAAAAGCTTCCCGATGGAATTCGACAATGTGCACGCGACAGACGTCCTGCGGGTGAGAGCGGAAAGCTTCCCTCCTTCCTCCGGCGATAATCACTGGCAGTGATCCGCATCGGACCTGCTGGATGGAATTACAAAGATTGGGCTGGCATTGTGTATCCCGCCGTGCGCCCGTGTGGCTTCAGCGAGCCCGGATATCTGGCAAACTACTTCGATACGCTCGAAATCAATACCAGCTTTTACGGTCCGCCCCAGCCCGAAACTGCGCGGAAATGGACGCAGGCGATCAGCCACAATCCGCATTTCAAATTTACGGCAAAGCTATGGCGCGGTTTCACTCACGAGCGGAACGCAAAGTTCGAAGATGAGAAGCTCTTCAAAGCAGGCATGGAGCCGATCGCGGCGGCTGGCCGGCTTGACGCACTCCTTCTGCAATTTCCGATCTCGTTTAAAAACACGCCGGAAAACCTGGCATACCTGCGGGCTCTGACCGCGCGTTTTCAGGAGTACGCCCTGGTTATCGAGATCCGGCACGCAAGCTGGAACCAGGAGCAAGTCATCGAAGTCCTGTCTGATCTGAGCATCGGATTGTGCAACATCGATCAGCCTTTGCTCGGCCGAGCGCTCAAGCCCTCTGCGCATTCCACATCGCGGGTGGGCTACATTCGTCTGCACGGGCGAAATTACAAGAGCTGGTTCAGCGAAAACTCGCAAGCGCACGAACGTTACGATTACCTCTACTCGACTGAAGAGCTGGAACCGTGGATTGATCGCATCAAAACCGTTTCAACGCAAACAGAGGACACGTACGTCGTTTCAAACAATCACTACCTCGGCAAAGCAGCAGTAAACGCAATCGAGATCGCCTCGATTTTTCGTGGTGAGCCAGTGAACGCGCCGTCGTCCCTCGTACAGCGCTATCCCGAGCTGAAGGAATTCGTAAAAGCCAGTGAGTCGCCTGAAACGCTATTTGGCTAAGCGTCACCATCCTGTGAATCCGCAACACGCGGTTTCAATTTCAGAAAGGTGAAACTAAAATGTCCGAATTAGAAAAGCAGATCGCTAATCGCGTTGCCGACAACGCGGATCTAGAGGGTGCCCAGGATCTCATCGACGCGCACATCGATGCAGTGACTGGGGGTTACATCATCATCTACCACGTCAACTTTACAAAAGTTGTCGAACACTTCTAGGGCTGTGGATTCGCTGAATGATGCAGCGTTTCTATGTCCTAGCTCTAGCCGGAAATGCTGGATCATTCCGCGATTTCCCCAATTGGGAATGCAATGCGGAAAGATCTAAACATCGTTTTCAAAATTAGCGAGCGTTGCAATCTGAAGTGCGACTATTGCTATTTCTTTTTCGGAGGCGATGAAACATGGAAAAAACACCCGCCACTCGTCTCACGTGAGGTTGTGCAAGACCTTGGCGCTTTTGTGGCGCGGGCCGCGCGAGACGAACAACTCGAACTTATCCACCTCATCTTCCACGGCGGCGAGCCTCTGCTGATGAGCAAGCCTCGATTTACCGAAATGTGCGAGACCCTCCGCGGATATGAAAACGGTTTTCAATTCAGTTTTGCCCTGCAAACCAACGGTGTCTTAGTAGACGAAGGCTGGATCGATATTTTTGAGCGCTACCGTGTCACGGCAGGAGTGTCGTTGGACGGGCCGCCCGTTGTAAACGACTTGCATCGCCTGGATTTCAAGGGTCGTAGTTCCTATGACGCAACCGTAGCTGGCCTGCGGCTGCTGCAACAGGCGGCCACACAAGGAAGAGTGAGCGCGCCCGGGTTGCTTTGCGTAATAAATCCTTTCGCCGACGGCGCGAAGGTTTACCGCCATTTCGTCGACGATCTAGGCGTAAAGCATATGAGCTTTCTAACGCCCGATTACACTTGGGACTCGATCGTGGGCGAGCCAGTGATTCGCGGTGTCGAGCGGTTTCTCCTGGCAGCTTTGCGCGCCTGGTTGGCAGACAAAAACCCCAAAATTCAAGTTCGCGTCTTCTCGGAATTGCTTGCGGCGATGGTTGATCAGCGTGCAATGGAGCTTGTCCAAACCTATCGCGACGATTATCGCAACATCATCTCGGTGTCCTCGAATGGCGACTTGGGACCGGAAGACACGCTGCGCACCCTCGACCCGCGCTTTGCCTCGATGGGTTTAAATGTCGAAAGCAACGACTTGCGCGATCTTTTTGAGTCGGGCGCCTGGCGCGAACAGGCCGATGCGGTGACAATAAGGCCGGAGAAATGCAAAACTTGCGACTGGTGGAAGCTCTGTAAAGCTGGACGTCCGGTTAATCGCTACTCCAGAGCAGCGGGGTTCTCGAATCATTCTCTCTACTGCTCCGGTTTGAAAGACCTCTATGCGGAGATCGGGGCATTTCTCGTCCGCAACGGGACACCTCTCGCCGAGCTTGCTCTCCGACTCGCCAGTTAAGACAATACCATGCAGCCCCCCAACAGTTCAGAGCACAATAGAATCGAAAACAAGGCAACGCTCCGCTATAGTCATCAGTCCTTCCGCCCCGAAGCAGTGGAAGCATACGCGACCCGGCAGGCTGGTGAGCCATGGGATGCGAGACACCGGCTAGAGAGTTGGATGATCGCCGTGTTGACAGTGGTAGCCGCTGTAGCACTTGCTTTCGTCTTCGCGGGAGGTCAGTAAATCATGGCCGCCGCACCCCGTCCTCTTGCAGCAGTCCGGCCTCCGCACGTTCCTGTCATTCTTCAGGGCGAGACCAGCGAGTGTGCGCTAGCCAGTCTCGCCATGATCGCTGCCGCTTGCGGCCTTAAAGCGGATTTGGCGGCTTTTCGGGCAAGAGTGGCGATTACTCCTCGTGGCGTCAATCTGCGCACTCTGATGAACCTCGCCGCCGGCATCGGCCTTGCGCCGCGGCCGGTTCGAATTGGCCTCCAGCGTATTGGAGATCTGAAGATGCCCGCCATTCTGCACTGGAACATGGATCATTTCGTGGTGCTGGAACGGGTTCGGGGCAATGTCGCTACCATCGTGGACCCGGGGCGTGGCCGCCTCAAAATGACTCTCGATGCGATGTCTCCGCATTTCACTGGTATCGCCATAGAGTTCACGCCCACCGCCAGCTTTCAGCCCGGCACAATACGCCTCTCCCGCAGTTTTCGCCGTGTTTGGCTTGACGACCGCCGCTTGCGTTCTGCCGCCCTTTCCACGCTTTGGCTGACCCTGTTGCTCCAGCTCGCTATCATTGCCATGCCCTTTGCGTATCGCAACATCATTGACCGCGCGGGCGGATGGCTAGCGGATCCGCGTGTCCTCCGGATCGCCTGTGGCATCGGCCTCATGATGATGGTTCAGGCGGGCTCGGCCTGGACCAGAGGATTGGTGATTACGCGTCTAGGCGGAGTTTTTGTCCATCGCGTTTCCACCCACATCGTCGCGCGGCTCTTTTCGCTGCCGGTCGCATTTTTCCGGCGTCAGATGCTCGGCGATGTTTTATCGCGCGTTCGTTCTGTGGACACAATCCGCCGCTTTGTGACCGATCAGGCCGCGCCCATGGTCATTGACCTTCTGGTCGGCTCAGTAACCGCCGGCTTGATGATGGTTTTCAGCCCACATCTGGCTCTGATAGTTGTCATCGGATTGACGATCGAGACAACCGTCCGCGCGTTCGGATTACGGAAGCAGCGGCAATTGTCCGAAGATCTCCTCGAAGCGGAAGGAAAGGAAATGTCGCGGCTGCTGGAATCCATGCGCGCGATTCAGGCCATCAAGCTGGCGGGCAGGGAGGCCCAGCGCTTTGCCGTTTGGGAAAACGAATTCGTTCGTGTGCTCAACGCTAACGCCCGCTTGAGCCGCCGCCGCAACGGAGTTGGCGCCATCACTTCGGCTGCCGGCGCTTTGGAATTAGCCGCTGTTTTAGCGGTTGGAGTTCTGGGAGTTGGTTTCGCGCCGGTCACCACGGGAGCGCTATTCGGCTTTCTTGCCTACCGCGCTGTCTTTCGTGAACGAGTCTCTTCCGTTATGGAAAGCGTTTGGTCGATGCAACTGGCAACGGTCCATGTTCGGCGGCTTGACGATCTCATGTTGACCGAGCCCGAATCGCAAGGCGGTGCGCTTACCCAGATCAAGGGCCCTGGCTGCCTCAAGTTGGAGAACATCAGCTTTCGCTACGCCCCCACTGAGCCGCTCGTCCTTGACGATGTATCACTAGAATGTCCCGCGGGTGCATGCGTGGCAATTGTCGGTCCGTCCGGCAGTGGCAAGTCTACGCTGGTCAAGCTGATCCTGGGCATTGAAAAGCCTCAGCGGGGTAGTATCAAGCTCGATGGTATACCGATTGACGAGGTCAATCGCCAGGTGTGGCGCGAGCGCTTCGGGACGGTCATGCAGGACGACACGCTACTGGCGGGATCGATTAACGAAAACATAGCGTTTTTCGATCCTCGAATTGATGTGGATAAAGTCCGCGCTGCAGCCACGGACGCTGCCATACACGAGGAAATCCAAGCCATGCCCATGGATTATGGAACACTCATCGGCGACATGGGGGTGCAAGTTTCTGGCGGACAACGCCAGCGTCTTCTGATCGCCCGCGCACTCTACCGCGGGCCTGGGCTCATTCTCTTCGACGAGGGTACGGCCAATTTGGACGCGATCTCAGAGCAAAAGATCTCTGAGGTACTCGCCGCTCTCTCTCTGACTCGCATCATCGTCGCGCATCGATCGCATCTTCTGACGGTTGCCGACATCGTCTATGAAGTCCGTGACGGAAAGGTATCCCGCATTCGTTAACGGAAAGGCCTGATCATGCAGAGCGTCCTAAAAAATCTTCGCTACGCCGCGCGCCAGTTGCGCTGTTCGCCGGAATTCACCGCCCTCGCGCTTATCACTCTAGCCCTTGGCATAGGAGCTAATACCGCGATGTTCACGGTCGTGGAGAGCGTGCTCTTGCGGCCTCTTCCCTATGGCGATCCAGATCGGCTCGTCCATATCGGCGGATCAGATATCGCGTCTGCCGGCGCCGTTTCGTGGCTCGACTATCTCGACGTTCGCAATGAGTCGCATGCTCTCTCGAGTGTGGCTGCATACTCGACCGACATGGCCGTTGTGCAGGATAAAGGCGCTGCCGTGAGTGTCGTCAGCTCCGAAGTAACTTCCAATCTCTTTGGCATCCTTGGCCGGCAGCCGCTGAAAGGACGTACGTTTACTGAGGAAGAAGCACAAGCCAATGGCCCACAAGCCATACTGATTTCGCAGGGGCTCTGGCGCGAGGTCCTTCGCAGCGACCCGGCGGTTTTGGGCCGGACTCTCCGCGTAAATGGACACGACCGCACCATCGTTGGAGTGATGCCTCGGGGCTTCCATTTTCCCGAAGCGGCAGGCAAGGACATCGAGAAAGGGTTGTGGCTTCCCATGCAGCCAACCTCTGAGATGCTGCAGGAACGTGGTGCCGATTTTTTCACGATCCTCGGAAGACGAGCTCCCGGCGTACTCCTGCCGCAAGTGCAAGCCGAAATGAGCCTGATCGCCAAACGCATCCGTGACACCGATCGGCGCGCTGATCGGAAATTGGGGTTCCGTGCCCAGTCGTATCAGGAGACGGTTACCGGCCCCGTGCGTGAGGTGTTCCTGGCGTTGGCTGCCGCGCTGGGAATCGTGTTGTTAGTCGCCTGCGCCAACATCGCAAATCTATTGATCGCCCGTGGTCTCGGCCGTGAGCACGAGTTTGCCGTGCGCGCAGCCCTCGGCGCCGGACGCTGGCGCCTTGTCGGCCAGATGATCGCCGAAGCCGGTGTGCTGACCGCGCTCGGCTGCAGTCTCGGTGTTCTGCTGGCTTATTGGCTTGTGGGGGCAGTCCATCGCTTGCCGCCGGATACCATTCCGCGCTCTCAAGCGATTGAGGTCCGCTGGACCGTCATGATATTCCTTGTGGCGCTTGCTATCATCACAACTGTTTTATCGGCACTGCTCCCTGCATTGCTCGTGGCCAAAGTGAATGCACGAGCAGTTCTGCGCACCGGTTCTGGGAGTTTAGGTAAGAGATGTCTCAGCACGAGAACCTGCGTTTGGCTGGCGGGGGCCGAAGTCGCTCTGTCGGCGCTATTACTGGTTGCGGCGGGACTCTTGTTCCGGACACTTTGGGATCTGGAGCACGCCCGACTCGGCTTCGATACTTCCCATGTCACTTCATTCGTTGCGATGCCCGCGGATGCATCCGGTTTTGGGAATATGACGGTGAGCGCGGCAGGCGGCACACCGGTCTCGGTCGCGACAACTCTCTATTACCCGCTGCTTGAGGCGTTGCGTCACGTCCCCGGCTTCCGAGGCGCGGCCTTGGTGACAGCGCCCCCATTTTCCGGATTCGCCTTGCAAACCAACTTTCGCGCTATCGGGTTGCCGGATGAGACCCAAACGGGGTTCGCGGCAAGACTGACCGCCATAAGTGGAGGGTTTGAAGAGTTAATGCGGACGCCTATTGTGCGCGGCCGGAGTATTACTGAACAAGACACGGCCGACGCACGCTTCGTAGCCTTGATTAATGCGACGCTGGCAAAAAAGTATTTCGCTGGTAGAGATCCGCTCGGCCAAAGACTGGATCTTGGAGGCGAAGCCACGGGCATGTTGAAGTCCTACACCATAATCGGCATCGTCGGCGATCAGGTCGAGACGCGTGCTTCGCAGGCCATAGAACCGTTACTCATGCTGTCCTACCAGCAAGTCCCGCCCACGTCGCTGTACTATCCAGCGTTGCTCAGGACCGCAGTGCATTTTGTTGTGAGAACGAGAGGTAATCTCGCCGCTGCACCGGCCGCGCGCGCAATATTCCACCGCAATGCCCCGGATCTCGCCTTGGACAAATTTCAAACTATGCAAGAGGCGGTGGATCAGAGTAACTTCGGTCCCCGTATTGGCCTCTACCTCATTGCCGCGTTTGCCGGGCTAGCTGTCTTAACTGTGATTGTGGGGCTGTACGGCGTACTATCTCAGGTGGCCGCCCAGCGTTCGAAAGAATTCGGAATCCGAATGGCTTTGGGCGCGACGCGCCAGAGTATAGTCCGATCGGTGTTGTTGTGGGGATCACGGATTGTCGCTATAGGGCTGTCCGTTGGAATTGTTCTTTCCTTTTCGATGGGTCGGCTGATAAAAAGCTTTTTGTATGGAGTGAAGCCGCTGGATGTGAGTACGTACGGTTTGGTCGTCATCGCCCTCTTCACGATTGGCATAGGCGCGGCTCTGATTCCGGCCTGGCGTGCGGCCTCATTCGAGCCGCTCAACGCTCTACGGGACGAATAGGCCTGCGAATCCACTTCAGCACAAAAAGAAGCGGCAGCCGAAGCTGCCGCTGGTCCTATTTTTTTGTTGAGAAGCCTTACGCCTCTTCGGCTCCCACCGCTTCTTCGCCGAGCTCTTCCGACAGCCCGCCGTTGTAGATACCGGGCGTTTCGTCGGAGTAGTCTGCCAAGCTCTCTCCGAACGCCACTTCCTGTTCGGGCATCGGCTCTTCCTCTACTACGTCCTCGCCGGCGATCTTCACGCGCCGGTAATATTCCATGCCGGTTCCGGCCGGAATCAGTCGGCCCATGATCACGTTCTCCTTGAGTCCGCGCAGGTAATCCACCTTGCCGTTAATGGCAGCTTCGGTCAGAACGCGCGTCGTCTCCTGGAAGCTCGCCGCCGAGATGAACGAATCAGTTGACAGCGATGCCTTCGTGATACCGAGCAGAATCGGCTTGCCCGTAGCGGGCCGGCCGCCTGCGTCAGTTACCCGGCTGTTCTCTTCCCGGAATTTGAATTTGTCCACTACCTCTTCGGGTAGGAACTCCGTATCGCCGATATCTTCGACACGCACCCAGCGCATCATCTGCCGTGAAATCACTTCCAGGTGTTTGTCGTTGATGTTTACGCCCTGCAGACGATAGACTTCCTGGATTTCATTCACCAGGTATTTCTGCAGTTCCTTTTCGCCCAGCACGGCCAGGATGTCGTGCGGATTGCGCGGGCCATCCATCAGGGGATCGCCCGAGCGCACGCGCTCGCCTTCCTGCACGTTGATGTGTACGCCGCGCGGAATCGAGTACTCCTTCTGCACGCCGTCATCGCCAACGATGTAAAGCTTACGCATGCCTTTCGTGACTTCGCCGTACTTTACCGTACCGTTGATTTCAGCAATCACGGCCGTTTCGCGAGGCTTCCTCGCTTCGAACAGCTCCACCACGCGAGGCAGACCGCCGGTGATATCTTTGGTCTTCGTCGTCGCGCGCGGAATCTTCGCCAGCACGTCGCCCGCATGTACCACTTCGCCGTCCGACACCATCAGGTGTGCATGCGTCGGCATCAGGTAACGCTTTTCTTCCGAGCGGCTGCCGCCTTCCGGACGCACAATGATGGTCGGGAATCGCTTTTCGTCGGATGATTCCGTCACCACCACCTGCATATTGCCGGTGATTTCATCCACCTGTTCCTGCGTCGTAACGCCATCGATCAGATCCTTGAAGTGAATCGTCCCGCTGACCTCCGTCAGAATCGAGAAGGTGTACGGATCCCATTCAAGCAGGATCTGGTTCGCTTTGACCGGAGCCCCATCTTCGACGTTGATCTTCGCGCCGTACACCACCGGATAGCGTTCGCGTTCGCGATTCTTTTCGTCAACGATGATGAGGATGCCGTTGCGGTTCATCGCGACAAGTTCGCCCTTGTTGTTGCGAACTGTATTCACGTTGTTGAACCGGACGAATCCATCGCTCTTGGCATCCTGGGTGGACTGTTCGCTGACACGAGTCGCCGCGCCACCGATGTGGAACGTGCGCATCGTGAGCTGCGTACCAGGTTCACCGATGGATTGCGCCGAAATAATGCCGACCGCCTCGCCGCGTTCCACCATCCGGCCCGTCGCCAGGTTGCGGCCGTAGCAGAGACGGCACACGCCTCGTTTCGATTCGCAAGTCAGCACCGAGCGGATCTTCACGCGCTCAATACCGGAAGCTTGAATGGCGCTGGCCAGCTCTTCCGTGATCTCCTGGTTAACCCCCACAATCACGTTGTTCTCGTAATCGCGTTGATCTTCGAGAACCACGCGGCCCACAATGCGGTCGCGCAGCGGCTCGATAATTTCGCCCGATTCGATGATCGGCTCTACATAGATGCCGTCCGTGGTGCCGCAGTCGTCTTCCGTGATGATTACGTCCTGCGCCACGTCGCACAACCGGCGAGTCAGATAACCCGAGTCGGCCGTCTTCAGCGCCGTATCGGCCAGTCCCTTGCGGGCGCCGTGTGTCGAGATGAAGTACTGCAACACGTCCAGGCCTTCACGGAAGTTTGCCGTAATCGGCGTTTCGATGATTTCGCCCGATGGTTTCGCCATCAGGCCGCGCATGCCGGAGAGCTGGCGAATCTGTTGCTTCGATCCGCGGGCGCCCGAGTCGGCCATAATGTAAATCGGATTCAGATTCCGGCCCGTCCGGTCATCCTCTTCCATGTTCTTGAACATCTTGTCGGAGACCGCTTCGGTGACCTTCGACCAGATTTCAATGATCTTGTTGTAGCGCTCGGATTGAGTGATCGCGCCTTCCTGATATTGCTGCTGGACTTCGATCACCTGCTGCTCGGCCTCGCGCACCATGCTGCTCTTCTCTTCGGGAACAACCATATCATCGATCCCGATTGAAATGCCGGCTCGAGTCGCGTACAGGAAGCCAAGCTTCTTGACTTCATCGAGCATCTGCACAGTAGTTTGTAGCCCAAACTTCAGGTAGCAGTACTGCACAAGTTGCCCGAGCCCTTTCTTTTTCAGCAATCCGTTAATAAACGGCATCTGCTTCGGAAGAACATCGTTCAGAATGACGCGGCCGACCGTCGTGTCCATGTACTGCTTGCTGAACTCGATCGGCTCGGTGTGCATGATGTTCTGGTTATCGAACGCCTTGTTCAGGTCAATAACGCGTCCCGTGTACCGCAGCTTGATGCCGGTGAGCGTTTCCACTTCACCCATTTCAAGCGCGATCAGCACGTCTTCAATCGAGGCGAACGTGCGGCCGGAGCCCTTCGCGTTCGGGCGCATTTTGGTGAGGTAATACAGACCCAGCACCATGTCCTGCGTCGGTATCGCAATCGGTCCTCCGTGCGCGGGAGACAGAATGTTGTTCGAAGCGAGCATCAGCGTCGCTGCTTCAATTTGCGCTTCAGGCGAAAGCGGAATGTGAACCGCCATTTGGTCGCCATCGAAGTCGGCGTTGAAAGCCGTACAGGTGAGCGGATGCAGCTTGATCGCCTTGCCCTCGACCAACACCGGTTCGAAAGCCTGAATACCCAGGCGGTGTAACGTGGGAGCGCGATTCAGCAGAATGGGGTGATCCTTGATAACTTCCTCGAGGATGTCCCACACAACCGGATCCTGCTGCTCAACTAGTTCCTTAGCCTGCTTGATCGTCGTGCAGTGGCCGCGCTGCTCCAGCCGATGATAAATAAACGGCTTGAACAGCTCGAGGGCCATTTTCTTGGGCAACCCGCACTGGTGCAGTTTCAGCTCAGGGCCGACCACAATCACCGAGCGGCCGGAGTAATCGACGCGCTTTCCAAGCAGGTTCTGCCGGAAACGTCCCTGCTTACCTTTAAGAGTGTCGGAGAGCGACTTTAGCGGACGGTTATTGGCACCACGCAGAACGCGCCCGCGGCGTCCGTTGTCAAAGAGCGCATCCACCGCTTCCTGCAGCATGCGCTTTTCGTTGCGCACGATAACATCAGGAGCATGCAGCTCCATCAGCTTCTTCAAACGATTGTTGCGGTTGATGACGCGGCGATACAGGTCATTCAGATCCGAGGTCGCAAAGCGGCCGCCATCCAGCGGAACCAACGGACGAAGCTCAGGCGGAATCACCGGAATCGCATCCAGAATCATCCACTCAGGCTTGTTGCCGGATTTCCGGAAGCTCTCGACGACCCGCAGACGCTTGGCGTACTTCAGCTTTTTCTGCGCTGAGGTCTCCGTCTTCATTTTTTCCCGGATTTCCTGGCTCAGCGTCTCGATATCGATCTTCTTGAGAAGCTCCTTCACACCTTCGGCGCCCATCATGGCGACGAATTTGCCCGGGAATTCCTGATCCAGTTGCCGCTTGCGCTCATCGCTGATCACTTCGCCCAGGTTCAGGCCCGTCGCCTCACCTGGATCAATCACCACGAACGCTTCGTAATACAGGACGCGCTCCAATTCGCGCAGCGTAATATCGAGCAGGTACCCGATGCGGCTTGGCAGCCCTTTGAAAAACCAGACATGCGAGCTGGCGCTCGCCAGTTCGATATGACCCAGCCGCTCGCGGCGAACGCGAGACAACGTTACTTCTACGCCACACTTATCGCAGATCACTCCGCGATGTTTCATGCGCTTGTACTTGCCGCACAGGCACTCCCAATCCGCCACGGGTCCGAAGATCCGGGCGCAGAATAGGCCGTCGCGCTCAGGCTTGAACGTGCGGTAATTGATCGTCTCAGGCTTGGTTACTTCGCCGTGTGACCAGCTCCGGATCTTCTCCGGGGACGCGAGACTGATTCGAATCGAATCGAAATCGGCAATGAGATTGGCTCTATCGTACGGGGAGGAACGATACATGAATTGTCCTTAGTTAACCTTCAGCTCTTTACCGCGAACTCCGGCGTCAACACCTTTGTTCGCATCGGCCCGTTTCTATACTGCAAATGGAGCGCGGGGCACGGATTCTGACGCTCCATTCGCAACATGTCCTTTAATCCGCCGCGTGCGCCAGGTCCTGCATCTCGCGTGGCTTCTTCATCAGCTCCACATCGAGGCAGAGGCTCTGCAACTCGCGGATTAATACGTTGAACGACTCGGGTACGCCAGGTTCGGCGGCCGCTTCGCCCTTCACTATCGCTTCGTAAATCTTTGCGCGTCCGTAGACGTCGTCGGATTTCGCGGTTAGTAGTTCCTGCAGAATGTAGGCCGCGCCGTATGCTTCGAGCGCCCATACTTCCATTTCGCCGAAACGCTGTCCGCCGAATTGAGCCTTTCCGCCAAGCGGCTGCTGCGTAATCAGCGAGTAGGGCCCGATGGAACGCGCGTGAATCTTGTCGTCCACCAGGTGGCTCAACTTCAGCATGTAGATGTAACCTACGGTCACCGGCTGCTCGAAGGCCGTGCCGGTCACTCCATCGAACAACTGGACTTTACCTGAGCTCGGCAGCCCTGCCTCGGACAGTCGCGCCTTAATGTCTTTCTCCGTCGCACCGTCGAATACCGGGGTAGCGAAGTGCAAGCCGAGCTTGGCGGCAGCCCAACCAAGATGGGTCTCGAGGATCTGCCCGACGTTCATACGAGAAGGAACGCCCAGCGGATTCAACACGATCTCCACCGGAGTCCCGTCCGGCAGGTAGGGCATGTCCTCTTCCGGCACGATGCGAGCGATCACGCCCTTATTTCCATGCCGGCCGGCCATCTTGTCGCCTACCGAAAGCTTGCGCTTCATCGCGATATATACCTTCACCAGCTTGATCACGCCCGGAGGCAATTCATCACCCTTGCGCAGCTTGGCGATCTTTTCCTCCGTGATCTTCTCAAGTACCGCGATCTGCCGCGAGGTCATCTCCTCGATCTCGTCGATCTGTTCATTGAGGCGAATGTCTTTCGTGTTCAGCCTCATGCGCTTCAGATCGCGCGCCCGAAGCTTCTCGAGAATGTCGCGTGACAGCGGCGTCTCTTTCGAGAGCAGCTTCTTGTTGGTCTTTTCATCGTGCAGATCGGCGAGAAGCTCTTTCCCTTTGAGCAGCTCTTCCAATCGCTTGGCGCGTTCGTCGCTCAGGATTCGCTTCTCGTCCTCCAGGTTGCGGTGCAGCCGCTCTTCCTGGAATTGCAGAATCTGCTTCGATCGCTCGTCCAACTCCGCGCCCTTCCGCGAAAACACCTTGCAATCGACAATGGTGCCTTCAATTCCGGGCGGGCAATACAGCGAGGCGTCTTTCACGTCGCCCGCTTTTTCGCCGAAAATGGCTCGCAACAACTTCTCTTCCGGTGTGAGCTGAGTTTCACCCTTCGGCGTCACTTTGCCCACCAGAATGTCGCCTGGCTTGACGGTGGCTCCGATCCGGATAATGCCGCTCTCATCCAGATTGCGCAGGAACGATTCCGCGATATTCGGAATATCGCGCGTAATTTCCTCTGGTCCGAGCTTTGTGTCTCGCGCTTCGATTTCGAACTCCTCGATGTGAATCGAAGTGTAGTAGTCGTCCTTGACCAGCTTTTCGCTGACCACGATCGCGTCTTCAAAGTTGTAACCGCGCCAAGGCATGAACGCCACCAAGACGTTGCGCCCGAGCGCTAGTTCACCTGCTTCCGTGCACGGCCCATCGGCCAACACATCGCCTTTCCTGACCTTTTGGCCCTGATAGACGATCGGCTTCTGGCTGATGCAAGTGTTCTGATTGGAGCGCTTGAATTTAGTGAGCTGATAGATATCCGCGCCAACTTCGCGCGACATCTGCCCTTCGTGCGCACCGCCTTCCACGCGGACGATAATGCGTTCGCTGTCCACCGAATCGACCACACCCGCGCGCTTGCAGATGACTACCGCGCCGGAATCGCGCGCCGTGACCTGCTCCATGCCGGTGCCAACAAACGGAGCTTCCGCTCGAAGTAGCGGCACCGCTTGCCGTTGCATATTCGAACCCATCAGCGCACGGTTCGCGTCATCGTTTTCAAGGAACGGAATCAGGCTCGCTGCAACTGAGACCAGTTGCTTCGGGCTGACGTCCATGTATTCAACTTCGTCGCGATGTTTCAGCACAAAGTTCCCGGCCTGTCTCGCGTTGACCAGATCTTCCACGATCCTTCCGTTTTGGTCGATCGCGACATTCGCCTGCGCAATGATGTACTTATCTTCTTCCCAGGCGGAAAGATAGTCTGAGTGGCCTTCGAACTCGGCCTGTTGCTTCTTGCTGCCGAGTGCCGCGTTCGCCTTCCGAACTTCTTCGCGCGGCACCACCTGGTTGACTTTGAAGTCCGTATCGCCCGGATTGATGACCCGCACTTCGTCGACCAGCACGCCTTCGCGAACTCGCCGGTAAGGACTTTCGATGAAGCCATACTCGTTAATCCGCGCGAAACACGATAGCGATGAAATCAGGCCGATATTTGGACCTTCTGGTGTTTCAATCGGGCAAATGCGGCCGTAGTGTGTCGGGTGCACGTCGCGTACTTCGAATCCGGCGCGCTCACGAGACAAACCACCGGGCCCCAGAGCAGACAGTCGCCGCTTGTGCGTGATCTCCGAGAGCGGGTTGGTCTGATCCATGAACTGAGAGAGTTGGCTGGATCCAAAAAACTCGCGGATCGCGGCCATCACGGGTTTGGCATTTACCAGGTCATGCGGCATCGCTGTCGACATTTCCTGATAGACCGACATCTTTTCCTTGATCGCGCGCTCCATGCGCACCAATCCGATGCGGAATTGATTTTCCAACAGCTCGCCGACAGCGCGCACGCGGCGGTTACCGAGGTGATCGATATCGTCTACCGTTCCGATCCCTCGCCGCAGTTTCAGCAAATAAAGGATCGTGTCGATGAAGTCCTTCTGGTCCAGCGTGCGACGATCGAGCGAAGTAGCATCCGCGCGATCATGCAGCTTGATGTTGAACTTCATGCGGCCCACGCGCGAAAAATCGTACTTGCGTGCGTCGAAAAACATTCCTTGGAAGAGCTGAGTAGCCGTATCCAGGGTCGGCGGATCGCCGGGGCGCAGCTTGCGGTAAATCTCGAGCAGCGCGTCGTTCTGGCTCTTTACTCCATCCTTGCGCAGGGTCGCTGAAATCACGTTGCCTGCGTCATCGCGATCCGGGAAAAAGACTTCAAAACTCTCAATCCCCGCTTCCGCAATTTTGTTGATGCCGGTGGACGTAAGCTCGTGGTTTGCTTCAATCAAAACCTCGCCGGTGGACATGTCAATGACATCGGCGGCAACGTGTGCGCCTTCGAGATCGTTCGAAGCCACTTCCACCTGCTCGATCTTGTGCTTCTGCATTTCGCGATAAACGGAATTGGTGATCTTGCGGCCTTGCGGCACTACCTGATCGCCTTTGTGGGTGATCGCATGCGAAAGCTTCATGCCGATCAGGCTGTCATTTACGTGCCAGAACAGTTTGTTGTTCTTGAGCGTGATCGTCGATAGCTTATAGAAGGCCCGGAGAATATCGGAATCTGTCTTGAATCCAAGCGCTCGAAGGAATACGGTTCCATAGAACTTGCGTTTGCGGTCGATGCGCACGTACAGCAGGTTCTTGTTGTCGTACTCGAATTCGACCCAGCTTCCGCGATACGGAATGATCTTTCCGAGGAAGTAGCCTTGCGCCTGCACGCGTTCGAAAAACACGCCGGGCGAACGGTGCAACTGAGAGACGATGACGCGCTCGGTGCCGTTGATAATGAACGTGCCGTTGTCCGTCATCAGTGGGATTTCACCGAAGAAAACCTCCTGCTCCTTAATGTCTCTAACGGTCTTGTTCCCGGTTTCCGCGTCCTTGTCGTACACGGTGAGGCGGATGGTCACCTTCAGCGGAGCTGCATAGGTCATGCCGCGCTCCTCGCACTCGGGAACGTCGTACTTCAACTGCAGGGCTACGGGGTCGCCGCAGCGATTGCAGAAGGTAACGATGTTCTTGTTGAAGGTGCCGCATTTATGGCACAGCACGTCGCCGGCGTGAAACGGGTCCGTGCGGATTTCGGCGCCGCAGGCGGGATTGCGGCAGATCGTACGCAAATGATGCAGCCCTTTCAGGTTGCCGCACTTGCACTCCCAGTTGCCGATCGAGTAATCCACAAACTCGAGCTGGCTCAAACCGCGAAAATCCGAAATCGGAAAAACCGAGCTGAAAACGCTTTGTAGACCCGCGTCGTCGCGTTCTTTCGGAAGCAGGTCCATCTGCAAGAAACGCTCGTAGGAGCGCTTTTGCACTTCAATCAAGTTGGGAATGGGTATCGAAGTCTTGATCTTCGAAAAATCGACTCTCTCGTGGAGAGATCCTTTTGACACGTTGGGCATCTACGCTTGTCCTTTAGGAAACCAATGGCACAGTGACGACATTCAGCAATTCGCAATCATCGAGTCGAGTAACAGCACGAAAGCTGCTTACGACCATCTCAGCGGCGAACCAGACGATCCGGCGCCGTATGCTGGAGCGGCGCAACCAGCCGCACGGCGATAAAAACTACAGGAAAAAAACCGGGTGACGATACTACTGGAGCAGGGCTACAATACGGTTCAACAAGGGTGATTGAATCAAAAAAGGAGCGTTCAAAGAGAACTAGATTTTTGGGCATGCAAAGGCCCCGCCAACCCATATGGGTCCGCGGGAGAACTTTAAACAACTGAAACCACAAATTGGATGTTGGACCGTCCCGGCTCGACGTGTACTCCCAGGATAACACAATTGGCGCCAGCCACGTCAACGGACGCGACCGGCGGACCGCCTTGCAAGCCTAATACCCGGTAAAACCCGGAAAACAAAGCTCTTACTTTACTTCGACCGTTGCACCTGCGTCGACGAACTTCTTCTTGATCGCCTCCGCTTCGTCCTTATTTACGCCTTCTTTGATCGGCTTGGGCGCGGCGTCCACTAGGTCCTTCGCTTCCTTCAGACCCAGGCTCGTGACTTCGCGCACCGCTTTAATAACGTTAATTTTGTTCGCGCCAACCGCCGTCAGAACCACCGTAAACTCAGTTTTCTCTTCCGCCGGGGCCGCTGCTGCGGGGCCGCCTGCTGCTGGAGCCGCTACCGCGACCGAAGCCGCAGCCGCCGATACGCCCAGCTTCTCTTCGAGCAGCTTGACGAGCTGAGAGGCCTCCAACAAGGTCAATCCCTGAATCTGTTCTGCAATTGCGTTGATATCCGCCATCTTCTTCTTACTCCCTTACAATGTTCTGTTTTGATTTGCCGGCGGATGCACCGCCAAAAACCTTTACTGCTTGAACTTGTTCTCTTTCCCGGCTTGGTCGAGCACCACCGCCAGGTTCCGCCCCACGCCATTAATCGAGCTGACCAGCCGTGTGGCATTAGCGTTGATCAGGTACAACAATTTCGCGTAGATCTCTTCCTTCGGCGGCATCGCGGCCAAATCATTGACCGCCTTGATGTCGACCGCCCGGCCTTCGACCATGCCGGCCTTGAAGGTGAATGCCGCGTTGTCCTTCGAATACTTTGTCAGCGCCTTTGCCAGCGCCACCGGATCCTTCGAGGTATAAGCGAGTGACGTCATCCCTCGCAACGCCCCGAGCAGTTCGCTCGCCGGTGTCCCCTCGGATGCCTTTGCGGCGATGTTGTTCTTCACAACTCGATACCGCCCGCCTGCCTCGCGAATCGCCTTACGAAGCTGGAAGTCCTGGCTCACCGTCAGCTTTTCGTAGCTGGTCACGAACAGGTTCTTGTTCTCGCTGATCGTCTTCTTGAGATCTTCCAGATCCTTCTTCTTCTCGTTCTTGTCCTTCATTCGGCTGCTTCCCTGCTCTCGCTTCGTTATGCCGTTTTCGTATTGAATGCGGTCACGTCCAGGTGTACGCCCGGGCCCATGGTGGAGCAGATCGTAGCGCTCTTGACGTACTTACCCTTGGCCGCCGACGGTTTCGCTTTGATCACCGCCTGAATGAGGCTATTCGTGTTTTCCAGCAGCTTGTCGCTGGCAAAGCTCACTTTTCCGACAGGCGCATGAACCACACCCGTTTTGTCAACGCGGAACTCGACCTTACCGGCTTTAATCTCGTTGATCGCGGTGCGCACATCGGTCGTCACGGTACCCGTCTTCGGATTGGGCATCAGCCCCCGTGGGCCGAGCACTTTACCCAAACGGCCAACCGATCGCATCATGTCAGGCGTAGCGATCACGGCATCATAATCAATCCAGTTCTCCGCCTGAATCTTGGTGACCATCTCCTCGCCGCCCACGAAATCCGCGCCCGCCTCTTGCGCCTCGCGAATCTTATCGCCCGAGGCAATCACCAGCACCCGTTTTGATTTACCCAAACCGTTCGGCAGAACCACCGTGCCACGCACCATCTGATCTGCGTGCTTCGGGTCCACGCCCAGGCGCATGTGCACCTCGACTGTCTCGTCGAACTTCGTGAACTTGATCCTTTGAACAAGGTTCACCGCCTCGGCAAGCTGGTACGGCTTTGGATTGACCTGCTTGGCCGCGGCTTCATACTTCTTTCCGGGCTTTTGACTCATAATGTGACTGGTGCAAGCGGCTCAGGTGTACACACCAACCCTCGCCTCCCAAAATTTGGTTGGAACCTCCTCTAAAATAGCACAGCTCCTGCCGCGATATTCAACCGCCCTGATCTGCACAACATTCAAGACGGTAAACAGGCTGGAAGGAAGGTCCGGCGATCGTGAGGCTGCGCCATGGCGGAACCGGCTCACTGAATCGCCGAAAACAAGAGGGGCCGCAAAATTACGCCACAATCTCTGAATCCTTCAGTTCCGGACGGCTGCTCGCTTCTTCCATTCCGGATCATTGCCGAAATCGCGCCACAACCGGTCCCGCGCCGCCAAGTCGTCGTACGACAGCATATACATCAGATTCGGCTGGTTCGGCCCCACAATCGTCTCGCCGAAAAACACTGGACGCATCCCGAGCCGCTGAAAAATCCCCATCTCGCCTTCATTGAACATCGCCACCTTGCGGGCGAGCGTCACAAATGTTTGCGATTCGTACCTCCTCAGCTCGAAGACTCGTGGCGAATGCGTTTCGGAGCTTTCGGGAATGCTCACAAATGGCATTCCGGCAAAGCTCTTGAGAAGGCTGCTTTCCACGCGTACGAACGGCAATCCCGAACCGGAATCCAGCTTCTGAAACGCGCGCCGATGAGCAGCGTCGGAGGATAGCTTCGTCACTACGTTCTGCATCTCCCCGAGTGATGCAAACTGCGTAAGAGTGACATAGTATGGGCCATCCGGCCCGATCAAGTTCGAAAACGCTCCGGCGAGTTTCACTCCAGCCCGCGCCAGCGCCGGCGAAAGTCCACCTTCCAGGTAATCGGCTACCCGCGCCGGTTGATCTTCCCGGCTGTTGTGCATGCGCCAGGTCTTGATTTCGAGGTAGGTTTGCACGCTCTCCGCGGCAGCGGCGCTGCTGCTACCAAGGAACGCCGACGCGGTGAGTCCGGCGAGCATTTGGCGGCGATCCATCGTCTCGACTGTACAACGGACTCTTCCCCAATCGCTTTATTTGCCGTCTCGCATCGCCTGAATCAGCGCTTCCATATGATCCAGGTACCGTTCGAACGCTTTCTTACCCGCCGCAGTGAGTTTATATTCGGTCCTCGGCATCCGGCCCTCGAAGCTCTTCGTGCACTCGACATAATGCGCTTCCTCTAAACGCCGCGCATGCACGCTCAGGTTGCCGTCGGTGGTTTGCAGGAGCTTTTTTAGCTCGTTGAAGGTGAGCGATTCATTGACTGCCAGCGCACTGACAATCCCCAGACGCATCCGCTCATGGATGACCCGGTCGAGATCCGGTAGAGCGTTCTCGACGGCCTGGTGCTCGCCCAATTTCAGTGTCTTCGAAGAGCGCGCCTTTGCGGCGCCAGGCTCCATGTGTCTTGCCATTGCGGATTTAGCCACCGTGCCTCCTTGCGATCACAATTCCGAAAACAACGTGCAGCCCACCAAACCCCGCCATTAGAAACCAATTACCCCATCCCTGGGGAGCAGCCAAAGAAAGCGCTCCAAGGAACATGAAGCACAAACCCATTACCGGAACGATGCGCACCGAAAACGCACCGCCCGTTACTACCGACGCCCCATATAGCAGCAGCCACAGTCCCGGCAGTACCTGCAACACATCCAGACGGTAGAGGACCGCCGTTAACACAGCACCGGCCAAGAGGGGAGGCATGAAGCTCAGAAGAGCACGTCGCGCAGCACGCGATTGCAGTGACAGATCTAACCGTTTCGATTTCAATTTCACAGCTACGAACGCAACGGCCAGCGCCAATACCGCTTCGGCCAACCAGAAGAAAAACTGCCGACGCTGGCCAAGGCCTACCGAGAACATGCCTGCGGCGAGAGCGGTTACGCCAATAACCACGCCGCCCCATCCCGGAACTGCCGTAAAGGAACCGGCACGCTCCATCGTGTCGCGTATAAAACGCAGATTGTCCGCGGCCCTGCGGTCAATCGGAACCGGTTCGCTCAGAATCGAAGCACGTTGTGCGGCAGCCATCAATCCTCTAACGGCGAGTATACTACGCGAGGCAAGTTCTTTACCCGACAAAGAGAGCCTTCGAGGAATGGCACGCTGTTTCTCCGAGCTGAAACAGCGCGTCAAACTGGTTGCTCCAAGATTCGATCTCACCACCAGGCTGTTCTACGTCGTGGCCTCGCAGAGCTACAGCGTGTTTTATCTCACTGCAGAAGGAAAAGCGGAAGGCTTCGCCGGTCGCGATAATTTCCTCAACTTCCCGGGACGCATCAAAGCCATCGATTACCTCGACGGCAGGCAATACGTCGTGCTGGGGGCAGGCGACACGCTACTCGCATTCGCTCTGGCCAAGGCTCCCTAGTGCCAGAAGAACTATTTCAGAAGTCCTCTCTCGTTTTTTGCCGCCCCGACTTAAAACTCTCTCCGCTGCCCTGCTCAGCCTTTGTATCGTTCCTGTGTACGAAGACATGGTAGGCAACGCCATCCCAGGCGTTGTGAATGCCGACGAACAGCAATAGCAGCACTGCAGCTCCAACACCAAACAAGGCCTGGCGCGTATAGCCTGGAGCCGCAAATGCCGAGGCCGCGAGTACTGCGTAAGCGGCCAAAGGCAGCACAACATGAAACAACCAGTCCTCGAACTCTGGCTCATAGATGTCTTGCTTGCCCATGCGGCGAGCTACGATCACCGCGTAGGCTATCCCGCTGAAGCCCGCAACCCCCCAAAGGGCTGCAGCAATGGTGATCAGTTGCCATGGAGCGCGTAGAAGCGCAGACAAAAACAGAACGGAGCTGAAATGAACGATTGTCGGTGTCGCAAACGCGGCGCCGGCCTCCGCCGCGCGTATTGGGGGCCTCTCGGCAATGAGCGTCATAACGACGAACTGCAATCCGATCAGGGCGCCCGCGGCCGAGCCGACGATTACGTAGAAGCTGTCCCACTTAACGAGCTCTGACATGATTCCGTTCCTCCTCTAAACCACTGGCGCTGGAAAGCGCCCGTTACTCGTGGCGCAGTGCCTGGATCGGATCAACCCGACTCGCGCGCTGTGCCGGCAGCCACACCGCAAGTAGAGCTACTGCGCTCAGTAGAATTGGGACAAGAACAAACGTAAGTGGATCCAATGCTTCGACGCCAAATAGAAGCCCGGCGATGAAGCGGGTCAAGCCCAAGGCCGCGGCGATTCCGATACCCATTCCAGTAAGAGCCAGGCGCATACCCTGAAACACGACCATCTTCCGCACTTCACCCGATCTGGCTCCTATCGCCATGCGAATTCCCATCTCATGCGTACGCTGCTGGACAGAGTAAGCCATTAATCCGTAAATCCCAATTGAGGCAAGCAGCAGGGCGGACGCGCCGAAAATCGTCATCAGGAGCATGTTGAACCGCTGGCGAGCAGTGGATTGTGACGTGATCTCCTGCATGGAATGAAGGGGAGGAACCGGCTCCTGCGTCGCTTCACGAAGCTCGTTCAGAATTGCGGAATTGAGCGAAGCCGATCGGGTGCGAGTGCGAATGACCCAGGCCACCGTCCGGCCCGAGTTGCGAGTATCGCTAAGTTGCGCGCCCGGGACAAAGACGGTTGGTTGCGGAGGTTCATCGAGCCCGTTATCGTGAACATCACCTACGATCCCGACGATCTGGCGCGCGGGCTCGTCGAAATTCGGAAGACCTTTTCCGATGAACAGGCGCTCCTGAAGCGGAGCACGGCCCAGAGGATCGTGCGGCCAGAGCTCGTGAGCCATCGCTTCGTTGATGATGGCGACGCCGGGAGCGCCGAGGCGATCGGTGTCGCTGAACAGGCGTCCGCGAACGAGAGGAACTTTCAGCACATTGAAATAGCTGGACGAGACCACCATCCAGCGCGCGGAACCGTGCGACGGGCCTGTCAGCGGCCGGCCCGCAATGACAATGGGAAGGCTATTGAAGCCGCCTTCAAGCGGCAATAGGCGCGTGAAGCCCGCGCTTCCCACTCCGGGCAACGCATCAAGCCGGCGGAATACGTCGCGAACGATTGCATCGACGCCGGTCCTTCTCGCGGTTCGTGGATCCAGCGATGTATGCGTCGTTATTACGTTACTCGGATCGAAGCCTGGATTCACCGAATGCAAAGCGAGCAACGTCCGGATGAGCAGAGCTGCTCCTATCAACAAAACGAGCGCGAGGCTCATTTCAGCCACAACAAACATGGAACGAAGCGACACGAGCGAGCGCCCAAGGCGCGTTTCGAGATGTGCTTTCAACGCGGTGTTCAAGTCGGCACGCAAGGCCTGGAGTGCCGGGATCAGACCGAAGACTAGTCCCGTCACCAGGGCCAGCAGCATGGTGAAGGCGACAACGCGCCAGTCGAGCGTAACGTTTGCGCCCTTGATCCCGACACGCGGGAGGTCGGAAGGAGCAAGAGCCAGGAGCGCGTAGATACCGGCCCTACCGAGTGCAAGTCCGAGCACCCCACTCGCCAGGGCGAGCAAAACGCTCTCCGTGAGTAGCTGCCGGACGATTCGCCCGCTAGAAGCGCCTACCGCGAAGCGAATGGCGATCTCTCGATGCCGTGCCGACGCCCTGATAAGCAAGAGATTTGCAACGTTAACGCAAGCGACCAGCAAAACCAGGCTGACGGCACCGGAGAGAAACAGAAGAGACGAGCGGACGTGCTTCACGACAACGTCGCGCATCAGCTCAACACTGAAGACGTCTCGCCGGCTGGTTGAGAGCGAGTCGGGAAATTTGCGGTAAAACTCGCGAGTGGTGAGCTGAAGATGCGCGTTTGCCATTGCCAGCCTGATGCCGGGCTTGAGGCGGCCGACAGCCTGGAAATAGTGTCCCTGGTTCGTGCTATTGGGATCGATGGCAAATGGAGCCCAAATATCAGGCGGTTCGAGAGTTTCCGTCTGAATGCCGGGTGCCGTGATGCCGACAACTTGATAGGAGGCGCCGCTTAGTGAAACGGTTCTGCCGAGAATCCGGGAATTGCCGCCGAAAGCTCGCTTCCAGAACGCGTCGCTCAGAATTACGGCGTTGCTTCCGTTCGGTTGTTCCTCTTCGGCGGTGAATCCACGGCCGTAGGCGATGGGCAGACCGAAGAGCCGGAAGTAATCGGTGGTGACGAAGAGCGCAACAGCACGTTGAGGCTGGTCGACATTGGTCAAATTCAGCGAGCCAGCATAATAGCCGGACACGTCCTGAAACAAACTGGTCTGCTCACGCCATAGATTGAATTTGATTTCGGAGGCAGCGAAGCTGGAACCCTCCCTGCTGGTGGACATGAACGCAATCACGCGATCGGGCTGCGGAGCGCGCAATGGCTTCAGTAAGACTGCATTTACAACTGAAAAGATTGCTGTATTTGCTCCAATGCCAAGCGCCAGGACGGCCATCGCCGTGACTGTGAAGGTCGGCACGCGCAGAGACGCCCGGAGCAAATAGTTCAGATCCTTGAGAAAGGATTCCATTCGCCTCAGTGTATCGGTGTGAGGCGCACTTCGAAATCGCGCAGACGAATGTCACGAATCTCGAATTCGCGACGAATATGGGCGAGCGGCTCCAAAGTTTGGACGGCAGCCCCCGCGAAGGCACCGGGTTCCGTGTTGAAGGAGAAGAATTGAGTGACCGGCTCGAGGCTTAGCCCGGCGGGAAACGGCGAATAGGACAGGAATTCGAGGCGTGACTGACCCGTTCTTGTCCGGGATCCGTCTTGCACGGCCGGTATGAAGGAGAACGATATCAGATCACGGCGGGGGCGAAACCCAGAGCTGCAAAACACTGCGCCGTTTCCCATTCCAGGTCCCGGACCGGCCGAACACAAACCGACGTTCGGCACCAAGACGGAGCGGCTCTGGAACGGGATGACGGTCGTGCGCCCGTCGCCATAGAGCGTCAAATACAGAGAACCGCGGAAGGTTACCGGCTCGTTTCGAATTTGCCTATACCAACCAGTGTCGACGGCCGTGTCTAGCGAGGTTGCATTCCATTCGTTCTCGAAGTAGGTCCATGGTGTTCGATCTGCACGCCATGAGCGGACGCCGGCAGCTTCAATGTTGACCGTAAGGCCGTCGGGTTTTACTTCGGTACCGGATGGGATTCCGGTAATCTCTAACGGGAGCTCAATACGGACTTGATCCTTCCCTTGAAAGAGAGCGCGTGCTGCCCATTTTCGATTCGAATCGAAGGCTATCTGTATCGAAGAAAGATCTACGCGCTTCGAGGGGAGACGGGATTGGATCGCGAAGGCGGTCGTCCACGGTAAGGCTGGAACTCCGAAGAGTACCAGCAGAGTGGCGGCAACGCCTATTGTGCGAGTGCTAGTGGTCTTTCGCCGTGCATACTGCCAAACAATGATTGGAACGGAAGCTGCCACGACGAGAAGCAGCGCAGAGTAAATTCTCATCCACTCCAATTCGGGCCAAAAGGCATAGCGATGGAGCAGTGGTGCTGAGAGGTTATAAAGCAGGACAGCTATCGAGAACGCCAATGACGTGAGTACCAGCTGCAACAATCCGGCGGTGAGGGTAGAAAGGGCGGCAACCGGGAGTA
Organism: Acidobacteriaceae bacterium; assembly: GCA_019244055.1. GTDB lineage: Bacteria > Acidobacteriota > Terriglobia > Bryobacterales > Bryobacteraceae > Bog-105. The sequence goes on from JAFATG010000268.1 coordinate 51,212, forward strand.
CGAAAGCCGCAGCCAGCAAAACCTGGGTCCACAGAAGACCCGTAAGCTGGTGAATGGGAGAGAAGCCATACGCCTGAATAATCACCGCATCGGCAACGAGCAACGGGAGGTGAACGAAGACCGCAATGAAGAGTGCCTTCGCCCCGAGCAGGCTTTTCCACGCGTAAGGCCGGGTGACCCAGAACTGGCGATCGCCTGGGAGCGGCTCATCATGGACGACTCGGGCAATAAGAATCCACCAGGCAAGCGGTAACAAGAACAGCAGGAGACCCCAAGCGAATCCCTGGTTCGCTCCTGGTTCGGAGAAGTCGCGGGCGCGGCGAGCTCCAGCGAACGCAAATGCCGCTGCTATCAGGAGAGCCGCGGCGATTTCATACCGAAGGTGGCGAATGTCTTTCCTGAAGATATGAAGAGTTTGCCGCATAGTGTCAAGCCGCCTTTCGACCGGCCTTTGCAAGGGTCACAAAAATGGCGCGCAGAGGCATCGGCCTAACCGCGATTTTTTGGGATTTTGGAAGAGCCGGTCCACTTGTGCCATGGTTCGTTCCTGTTCGAATTGCGTGTCGATGAAACGAACGACGGAATCGGAATGCTCCTTATTCAACCAAGATGACGGCCAGTTTGTCGGGATATCGGCAGCTGTAGCAGTAACGATCTCGATTTCGCGGAATCGTTCAGTGAGAGAGGACATTTCCTCGGAAAACTGGAGACGGCCGCGATCAAGATAGCCAATGTGGCTGGCGAAGCTTTCGATTTCACCCAGATCGTGCGAGGAGATACGAATCGTTGCCCCCTCCGCGCCGTCCAAGATGCCTTCGATCAACTCATCGCGCACCAGAGAATCGAGGCCGGAAAATGGCTCATCCAGAACGAGAAGACGCGGCCGATAAGCGAGCGAGGACGCAAGTGCCGCCTTCATGCGCATGCCACGTGATAGATGTCTTAGCTTGCGATTCGGCGGAAGATCGAACTGGTGGAGCAGCTCCGCAGCTCTCGCCGAATCCCATGTCGGGTAAAACGGCTTCAAGTAGCGGAGAAAGCCCTGCACGGTCATCCAATCCGGCAATTCCTGGTTTTCCGCAACATAACCGATCTGAGCGAAATCACATGGCGACATTTGCCGCGAATCATGGCCAAATATCTCTGCGGTGCCCGCGCTCGGCCGACGAATATTCACCAGAATTTGGAGGGTGGTCGTCTTCCCTGCCCCGTTTGGCCCGACCAGACCGTAGACGCTGCCTTCCGGTACGGCCATGTTCAGGCAATCAAGGACAACGGTACTGCGGAATCGCTTCGACAGATCAACGGTTCGGACGATGTCGTTCATTGCTTGCTCCCGTCGCATTTCTTGTTCCCGTCCAGGCGCTCCCAATGCTCATTGACGGCCGTTGTCACGTCGTCTACGCTGAGGCCCAGCTTTTTGGCCTCGACGACGAGTTGTTCGAGTTCCCTTTTTAATAAGTTGCTGCGCTCGGCGGCGGTCGAGGAGGTCCGCCCCGCAACGACCGTACCAATCCCGGAACGGACTTCGAGCACGCCTTGCGCGACCAGATGCATCACAACTTTATGTGCGGTATTGGGGTTGATCCTGAGCGATTTACTCAGCACGCGCACGGAGGGAAACGGATCACCAGGGCGCATCTGACCGGAGATGATGGCCTTCTTCGCCGCGTAGACGACCTGTTCGTAAAGAGAGACGCCCGGCTCGAAGGCCAGGCGGAATGGTATCACAGCTGTATTATAACTGCTAGTACACCAGCTTGCAATGACGAAGCGGCCCGCTTCCTACTCCTCCCGGAGCACGCGCATGGCATCTACGTGAGAGGCGCGCAAGGCGGGAAGCAACGAAGCCGAAGCCGCGACGATGAGGACAATCGCTGCCACGCCGGAATAAGTCAGGAAATCCGAGCGAGAGATGCCATATAGCATTCCTGCCAGCAAGCGCGTTAGCGCGGCGGCGAGTAACAGTCCGGCGATGCAACCGGCGACCGATATTCCGACTCCGCGCACGAGGAACTTCTTTAGAATCTGGTTGGGCAAGGCGCCGAGCGCGATGCGGAGACCTGTCTCGCGATTACGCACGGTTACGAAATAACTGAGCGTTCCATAGATTCCGACGCAGGCGAGAGAAATTGCCGTCAAAGCGAAGAGGGTGAGCAGCAGAGTTCGGAGCCGGTTCTCGGCCAGTGAATCGTAGAGGCGCTGTTCCAGCGGCGTGATGTCGAAGACGGAGCGTGAGGGTAAGATCTTCTGAATCGCACGGCGGATGGTGGAAGCCATTGCTGCGGGATCGCCGGCTGTACGTACGAGGTAAAAGGGATCCGGGTTGCCACCTTCGACACAACGGTAGACAGTTGGGACCGGCGCCTGATTCAGCGAATCTTCACGGTCATCGGATGATATGCCGACAATTTCTGGCGGAGCGTGCACATAGAAATCGTGTGAAACGTTAAAGTGATGGCCTAGCGGCGAAAGATTCGCCAGGTAGGTGTTCACGAAACTACGATTGACGACAGCGGTTTCTGTATTTGTGTTCTGGCAGGAGTGTCCGGCGAGCATCGGAATCTGCACCGTCTCGAAGTAGCCGGCAGAAACGAATCTCATATCGGCAACGACCTTGCGATCGGGAAGCGAGGGGGTATCGACGATCGTCAACTCGTCCGGATACTTAAATGACGCACCAGGCACGAATATGGAGGTTGCAGCATTCTTCACGCCCGGAACAGCGCGGAGAGCTTCTAGGGTTGTTTGGATACGCTGATTCAACTTCTTCATATCTGCCGTTTCGCCGTAACTTCCGGTGATGTGGAAAGTCAGCACATGCGCGGCGTCGAAACCCGGCGACACGCGCCCTAGTTCCTGAAAACTGCGGAGAAGGAGGCCCGCGCCAATGAGCAGCGTGACCGCCAGCGCCACTTGCACTCCGACGAGAGCCCACTGGCCACTGAGACGTGCTGACACCTGTGTACGGCTGTTGTTTGCAAGGGACGTTGATAAGGAACGACGCGAGGCGTGAATCGCGGGCGCGAAGCCGAAGAGGAGCGTCGCGCCGATCGCGCAGGCGAGCGTGTAGAGTACGATGCGCCAATCGAGCGAGATTTCCTCGACACGCGGCAGACTTTTGGCGAGCAGACGGAACGCGTGGGAAGCCGCAGCCGCTACGGCAAGCCCAATGCCCGCGCCGATTGTCGCGAGAGCGAAGGACTCAGTCAGAAGCTGCGCTACGATCGATCGCCGAGAGGCACCGAGAGAATAGCGGATCGAAATTTCGCGCTCGCGCTGCGTGGTTCGAGCGAGCAGCAGTGCGGCGATATTGCTGCAGGCGATCAGGAGCAGTAAAGAAACCGAGCCAAGAAGGATTAGCAGGGACCGGCGCACACCCGCCACAGTGGTCTCTTTGAGCGGTTGAATTTCAACGGTCAGGTCCTTGTCGGTTTTGGGAAATTCGCGGCCAAGCTGGGCCTGCACCGCGGCGAGATTGGCGCGCGCCTGCTCGATCGTTACGCCTGGCTTGAGCCTGCCAATCGTGGTGTACCAGGTCGAATTGCGATCGTGGGTGTACGGCGCATCAATGGGAACTGGAGACCAGACATCGACTTCGCGATCCGGAAAGAGGAACGAAGCCGGCATGATGCCGACGATGGGATAGGAGTACTTGCCCATTCGGAGCGTCTTACCAACGGCACCGGGATCTGCGTGAAAACGCCGCTCCCAAAGGCGATTGCTAATGAGCACGGCATTGGGACCGCCAAAGTGCAACTCCTCGGGGCGGAAGTCCCGGCCGATTTCGGGCGCAACGCCCCACACCTGAAGAAAACGTGGCGCAACCCAGGCGATCGTGAGCTTTTCGGGCATAGATCCCGAAGTCTCGCTGGCGTCTTCGGTGTAATAGCCGGTGATGGCATGAAACGTGGAGTTCGAACGATTCCATTCCTCGAGGCGGACGGGCGCGGTGACGCTTTCAGGGGTCTTCCGTTTGGGGTTGTACTGGTGCAACAGCATCAAGCCGTTGGCATCGGGAAACGGAAGCGGCTTGAGGAGAATTGCATCGACCGCTGAAAAAACAGCGCTGTTCGCTCCAATAGCGAGAGCGATGGTAAGAATGATTGCAAGCGAGAAGGTCGGAGATTTGCGAATGAAGCGGAAGGCGCTCTTCAGATTCGCGAGGGTAGTTTCGAGGGTGGCGATGCGATGCACGTCGCGGCATTCCTCCTTGATCTGCTCATTGCCGCCGAATTCGAGAGTCGCTTCCCGGCGAGCCTGTTCCGGATCGATTCCCGCGGCGATCTTCTGGTCCATGAGCTCTTCGAAATGAAAGTGCAGCTCGTCATCCAGTTGCTTCTCATTCGCGCGAAGAACGAACAACTTGCGCCATTTCACGGTATGGCTCCTAGTGAGCGGTCTGCATAATTAGGGCAACTGCTTCGGACAGCCGCTCCCAATTCGACTGCTCTTTGTCCAATTGCTTGCGGCCTTTGGAGGAGAGCCGGTAGAACTTAGCTTGTCTGCCATTGCTGGAAGAGCCCCAGTCGGCTTCGAGCCAGCCCCGTTTTTCCAACCGGTGGAGAGCCGGATAAAGCGATCCTTGCTGGACCTGCAACACTTCCTTGGATATCTGCCGGATCCGCTGGGAAATGCCGTAGCCGTGTACTGGCCCCAGAGCGGCGATCTTGAGGATGAGCATGTCGAGCGTGCCTTGCAGAAGGTCCGACCGTTCGATGGGCATCGTCTCTCCTAGACTTTCTACCTATGCTTAACACGCGATATGTAGATTGTCAAGGAGAAAAGGAGCCCAGTGAGTCTAGGCTTTGGGTGTGAGCTTACGCTACGCGGCCGTCTTCCCCTTGTGAGAGGTTTTCTTCACAGCGCTGCGCTGTGATGTGGAAGTTTTTCCGCCGCTGGTTTTCGCAAGGCTCTGCTGCAAGGCTTGCATCAAATCAATGATCGGCGCCTTCCGAGGCTGTTTGACCGGAGTGATCTTCTGGCCGGTGCGTTTCTTCTCGATCAGCTTCTCCACATTCTGCTTGTATTCGTCATGAAACTTCTCAGGTTCGAAGGGGCCCGCAAGCGTATCGACCAGCTTCTTAGCCAAATCGATCTCTTTCTTGTCGAATTTTGAACTTGTGGTGGCACGGACTTCGTTCGCCTTATGCAGTTCGTCCACGAAATACATCGTATGCAGCATAATGGCATGCTCGGCGGGACGAAGAATGACGATGTGCTCGCGGCCGTGCATGGCTACCTTGGCAACGGCGTCGTAACCGCTCTCCTGCATCGCCTTGAAGAGCAGGGCGTAGGGCCGGCTGACTGCCCCCTCGGGCGCGACGTAATACGAGGTCTCAAAGAAGATCGGGTCGATCTCGCTCACCCGAACGAATTGAATAATTTCCATAGTGCTGGCAGTCGGAGGTGCGATTTTTTCCAGGTCCTCAGGCTCGACCACCACGTAGCGGTCCTTTTCGTACTCGTAGCCTTTGACGATTTCGGAACGTTCGACCGGCCGATCCTCAGCGGTGCAGTAGAACACTTCCCGGATGCGGGAAAGATCTTTCTTATGAAGCATGTGGAAGTGCACCGGTTCAGGGCGCGCCGCGGCAAACAGGCGTATAGGGAAAGACACTAGGCCAAAACTCAAATAGCCTTTCCAGACAGTGGCGGGCATAGCAGAGAAATAACGGCACGCAGGGTTCCATCTAGAAATCGAGACCTTTCCCGATGACCTACTCGAATCGCTTATGACGCTTGACCTTGAACGCCATGCCAGGACAAAACTCGACGAAAATGTGTTGGCCCCGGGAGCGCCCGGCAAAAAGCCACGCTGGACGACAGGCGCAAAAACAGCAATTGGAACCGCCGTTTCGCAAGAGAGCCGGCTCTGGTTCACAATTTCAAAGGGCAACATGAATGAGGTCTACTTCCCGAGCATTGATGAGGCGAATACGCGCAGGATGAAATTCCTGGTGACGGATGGCAGCGCGTTCTTCTCCGACGAGGAACACGACGCTACGCACAAGGTCGAGTATCTTCGAGCCGGTGTTCCTGCGTTCCGGATTACGACGGAGTGCAAGCAAGGCCGGTATCGAATCGAGAAAAACATCGTGTCAGATCCGGACCGGGACACGCTTCTCATGGATGTGAGTTTCCAGCCAGCAGACCGCGGCCTGCACTTGTATGTGGTATTGGATCCCCACGTCGCCGATTCGGGGGCGCATAACGAGGCCTGGGTCGGAGCCTACAAAGGAATCAGAATGTTTTTCGCGAGGCGGCACGAGACCGCTCTGACGCTGGCATGCGGCGACGGCTTTGAGCGAATGAGTGTCGGGTTCAAGGGCGTGAGTGATGGGTTTACGGACATACGGCAGCACAAGCGCATGACATGGAGCTACACGCTGGCGCAGGACGGCAATGTGACGTTCTGCGGCGAGATCAAGCGGGGCGGCCTGGAGAATGGGTTCCGGTTGGTGCTGGCCTTTGGGGGACATGGCGCCGAAGCGGGACAGCAGGCGCGGGCCGGCTTGCTGCGGAAATTCGAGGATGTGTTGGAGAAGTATTCGAAGGAATGGTGCGCTGAACAGGGCAAGTACAAGAATGTTCCGGAGTCACGCAAGGACGGCCTCGACTTCTATCGCGTGAGCACCGCAGTGATGCAGATGCACGAATCGAAGCGGTTCCCGGGTGCCATCGTGGCCGCGCTCTCCATTCCGTGGGGATTCGCCAGGGGCGATGAAGATATCGGAGGGTATCACGTTATCTGGCCGCGCGATATGGTGCAGGCGGCACTCGGGAAACTAGCGTGCGGCGATGCCGAGAGCGCCAGGCGCGCGATTTTTTATCTGAAGTGCACACAGGAAGCGAATGGCCGCTGGCCGCAAAACATGTGGCTGGACGGAACACCGCACTGGACGGCTACCCAAATGGACGGAACCGCCTTCGGGATTCTGTTAGCCGATCAGTTACGCAGAACCGGCGAGTTGCAAAAGTGCGAGCCCTGGCCCATGATCCGCCAGGCCGCTGCCTTTCTTTTGCAAAACGGGCCAGTAACGCAACAGGAGCGTTGGGAAGAGAACGCCGGTTACTCGCCCAACACCATCGCCATCGAAGTCGCAGCGCTACTGGTTTCAGCGGATTTCGCCGAGCAGGAGCGCCAGCCGGAGCTGGCTGAGTTTCTTCGGCAAACCGCGGATGCCTGGAATGAAGTGATCGACGAATTGACCTATGCCTCAAATACTGACTTCGCACGCCGGCATGGGATTTCCGGCTATTACATCCGCATCGCACCTCCGGAAGCAATGCGGACGGGATTGCAAGAGGAAACAACAATCCGGCTGAAGAACTTGCCCAAAGAACAGGCCGAAAAGAGAGCGGTCGAGGTGGTAGGCCCGGATGCTCTGGCTTTGGTCCGCTTCGGGCTGCGGTCCGCGAAAGACCGGCGTATGGTGGAGACGGCGAAGATCATCGATGCCACCCTGAAGATTCAGGTCTCGAACGGTCCAGTCTGGCATCGATACACCCACGATGGATATGGTGAGCAGGCGGACGGCGCGCCTTTCGAAAAGACAGGCATCGGTCGCGGATGGCCTCTCCTGGCCGGAGAACGAGCGCATTTTGAAATCGCAGCCGGTAATTACAAGGAAGCAGATTCGTTGCGGCAGACGATGGAAGCACAAACGAGCGAATGCGGATTGTTTCCGGAGCAGGTCTGGGATAGCGACGACATTCCTGAGCATGACCTCTACAACGGCCGCCCAAGCGGCAGCGGCATGCCGCTGGTATGGGCTCACGCGGAGTACGTTCGGCTGCTGCGTTCCTTGAAAGAGCGAAAAGTCTGGGACATGCCGCCTCAGCCAGTGCGGCGTTATCAAGAAGAGAAGAAAACGGCACCCTTTTCGATCTGGACGTTCCGGGAGCAGCGCGCCCGCCTGGTTGCCGGAAAGAAATTAAGATTGGACCTGCTGGCGAAGGCCCGCGTGCGTTGGACGGTCGACAATTGGGCGAACATTCAGGACACCGAAACGGCGGCGCCGATTCTGGGCGTACATTGCGCGATGCTCAATACAGCGGGACTAAAGCCGGGCGATTCTATCGTTTTTACCTTTCATTGGTCCGACTCCGACCGCTGGGAAGGACAAAACTTCGAAGTCAAAGTGATTCCCCAACCCGCATAACGAATAAAGCATCGTAGAGTGGAATTTCGCCTATGGGATTCCACGTTTCAAGCGTTACAGAGGAAGTGCAAGAGCTGCTCGCCCGTTTGGGAGTGAAGCGCGACGCCTTCGAGAATGGGTCGCTCGAAGCCCGTTCACCGATCACCTGGGAAGTGATCGGGCGCGTTTCCAGCGACAGCGCTAACCAAGTGGACCGCAGAATCCAGGTCGCGCACCGGGCATTTCTCGAGTGGCGCTCAGTTCCGGCTCCGCGGCGCGGAGAACTCGTCAGACTGCTGGGTGAAGAGCTGCGCGATAACAAAGATGCTCTCGGACGGCTGGTCACAATTGAAGCAGGCAAGATCGTCTCCGAAGGTTTGGGCGAAGTGCAGGAGATGATAGATATCTGCACGTACGCAGCGGGATTATCGAGACAACTGTATGGGCTCACGATAGCCACTGAGCGGGCCAGGCACCGGATGAGCGAGACGTGGCACCCGCTCGGTGTGACCGGAATCATCTCAGCATTCAATTTTCCCGTCGCTGTCTGGTCCTGGAACGCCGCGCTGGCTTTGGTGTGCGGCAATTCGGTGGTTTGGAAACCTTCGGAGAAGACACCGCTCACTGCACTGGCGACCCAAGCGCTCTTTGAGCGCGCAGCAAGCCGATTCGGTGGCGCGCCGGATGGGCTTTCGTCGGTTCTGATCGGCGGCCGTGCCACAGGGGAAGCGCTGGTGGATCACCATTTGGTACCGCTGCTTTCCGCGACCGGATCCACGACGATGGGCAGAGCAGTCGGCCCACGATTGGCTCAGCGATTTGCCCGGCCGATTCTCGAGTTAGGTGGTAACAACGCGGCGATCGTATGTTCTTCGGCTGATTTAGATCTGGCCCTGAGAGCGATCGCTTTCGCGGCGATGGGAACGGCCGGGCAGCGTTGCACAACCCTGCGCAGGCTCTTCGTGCATGACGATGTGTACGAAAAATTGATCCCGAGCTTGAAGCAGGTGTACGCCTCCGTGACGATAGGTGATCCGCGCAACGAGGGCACGCTCATAGGTCCGCTCATTGATGGGTCTGCCTTGCAGAACATGCAGAACAGCTTGAATGAAGCGCGTGGCACCGGCGGCAACGTTACGGGTGGCGAACGGGTCAGCGCTTGTACGGAGGAGGCGTTCTACGTCAGGCCGGCCTTGGTCGAGATGCCGCGGCAGACGGAAACGGTAAAGCGTGAGACGTTTGCTCCCATTTTATTCGTGATGCGCTATCGCGAGATAGAGGAAGCAGTGCGTTTACACAACGAAGTTACGCAGGGACTCGCGTCTTCGATTTTCACGACAGATCTTCGCGAAGCGGAACTGTTCTTGTCGGCGGAGGGGTCCGATTGCGGTATTGCAAACGTGAATATAGGGCCGTCTGGCGCAGAGATCGGCGGCGCGTTCGGCGGCGAGAAGGAGACCGGTGGAGGACGCGAATCGGGTTCGGATTCATGGAAAGCCTACATGCGGCGATCCACGAACACGATTAATTACGGGCGCGAGTTACCGCTGGCCCAAGGAGTGAAATTCGATGTCGAATAATCAGGTGATTCTGATCACGGGCACGAGCAGCGGATTCGGCCGCCTGGCCGCGGAAACGCTGGCGCGCCGTGGTTATCGCGTATTTGCGGGGATGCGAAATGTTGCGGACCGCAATGCGAAAGCGGCAGAAGAACTCGGAACCTTGGCACAACGAGAGAACCTGCGCCTCGAAGTCTTGGAACTGGATGTATCCAGCGATGCCTCCGTGGAAAGCGCCGTTCCACAAGTGCTCGCGACAGCCGGACGAATCGATACAGTCATCAATAACGCAGGAGTCGCATCGAACGGCATCACCGAAGCATTTTCGGTATCCGAATTTGAACGGGTATTTGCCACCAATTTCTTTGGAGCCGTGAGGGTGAACCGTGCCGCTTTGCCTGCCATGCGCCGGCAGCGCAGCGGGCTTCTGATCCACGTAAGTTCCGGTTTGGGGCGCATCGTTATTCCTTATTCGGCCCCCTATTGCTCGAGTAAATTTGCGATGGAGGCATTGGCTGATTGTTATAGATTCGAGCTGTATCCCTTGGGAATCGATTCGGTTGTGGTCGAGCCCGGTGCGTTCCGCAGTGCAGTTTTCGACAATGCGCTCAGGCCGTCCGATACAGCGAGAGCGAACGAGTATGAAGGGTTTGAATTTACCGAAAGAATCAACGCGACGTTTGCCGCAACCCTCGAGTCCTCAGAGGAGAGCCCGCAGGAGGTGGCAGATGTTTTCGTCCAGTTGATTGAAACGCCGTTTGGCGAGCGCCCCTTACGAACGCTGGTCGGAGCCGGCGTGAAGAAGGCGCTGGAAGGCTACAACCAAATTGCCGAAGCGCTACGGACCGGCATAGCGGGCTGGCTGGGTCTGGATACGACTACGTTCCCGAATACAGCAGCCAAAAGTCAGGCATGAAAACTAACGCGATCCGGCTGCTCGACGAGCGGAAGATCGCATACGAACTGCGCGAGTATGAAGTCGATCCCGAAGACTTGAGCGCCGAATCAGTCGCCCGGAAGATCGGCCGGCCCGCGGAGCAAGTCTTCAAAACCCTCGTCGCGAAAGGTGAGCTAAATGGCGTCTGCTTAGCTGTCGTGCCGGGCAATGCCGAGCTGGATTTGAAGGCGCTGGCGCGGCTGGCCGGCGATCGGAGGATGGAAGTTGCGCCTTTGAAGCAGGTTCAGCCGCTCACCGGGTACATTCGAGGCGGAGTAACTGCACCGGGTTGTAAAAAAGAGTACCCGGTGTATGTAGACGAGACCGCAATCTTATTCGACGCGATCTCGATTTCCGCGGGCGTGCGTGGCACTCAGATACTGCTCAGCCCTGGCGATTATCTGCGCCTCACGAACGCAGTTACAGGAGATATCGCCAAACCAAAGCAGTGACTACGCCAGCGCGTCTTTGCAGTACTGGTAGCACTTCGCAACTTCTTGTTGTGACGTGCCCGTCCCCTTGTACTCGTATTCAATGAAAGCGGGAATCGGATAGCGGTTCTGCTTTAGAAGCAGAAGAACTTGTTTGATCGGCGTGTCGCCTTCGCCCCAAGGGACATTCGGACCTTGATTCTTCTCCCGATCCTTGAGGTGAAGCAAGACGATCTTACCGTGATTCTTCTGGATGAAATCCACGGCATCGTAGTTGGCTGCGGTGAAGTGGCCTATATCGAGGTTGATGCGATAGAAGGGCGACATCTCCAATGCCTTTGCGAAGCTTTCGGGAGTAGCGAATTGATTCGGGTCCTTAACATCGGAGTGGCCGTGCATGGCGACAATCATTTTGTGCTTCGCGGCAAACGGCACCACTCGCTGCGCTACAGGCAGAGTTGTGGAAGCGGTGATAATGTTCACGCCGAGAGCTTTCGCCATCAGGAAGCCCCGGTCAATCTCCTCGTCTGTGAAATGTTGGCCAAAGCTGTAGTTGTAGGCGTACAGATTGATTCCGGCGTCATTGAATTTTGTCTTAACGTTTGTAAAATAATCGAGCGGAACCGAAACTCGCCATTGCCGCAGTTTTTCGGAGGCGGCTGCAAAAGCCGCGCGGCGTTCCTCCGGAGTCCTATTTGCGAGGCTGCGGAACATGGCCTCAGGCGCAACAGCTCCACCCTCTTCGACATGCGGTGAAAACAGCTCGCAATCTCCGAGTCCGTCGGCCGCCATGGCCTGAATGGCTTGATCGAGCGGCAGATCGCGGAAGCTGTAAGACTGAACGCCGAGCTGGACTCCGTTGATCTTGGAGTCGATCATTTTGCCGAAGGCCATGGCAGGAACGCCCGCCGCGGCTAATTTGAGCACGTCCCTTCTAGTTGGCGTTAGGGATTTCATCATGAAAAAACGAGCATATGCGGCTTCGAGCGAGATCACTTTTTCCCGCTTCCGTGGGACTTGCCCTTTCGCGCCAAGGGCCGTGAAGATTCGTCCACCGAAGCTGAAGCTGAGGGCTTTCTGAGGTTCGCCAGGCTGCGCCGGAGCGCATCCGAAATATCGACTACGGCTGCAGCTCGGGAAACCTGCACCTCGGGCGAGACCGGCTGACCCGCCACTTTTCTCGCAAGAATTGATTCCAGCTTCTCGCGATAGGTATCGCGGTACTTATCAGGCTCGAAAGGCGCCGCCAGCGAGTGAATCAATGTTTGCGCGAGCGACAACTCCTTTTCGTTGACAAGGGTCGAATCGGCGCGGTACTCCTCGTCGGAGCGCACTTCGGAGGCGTAGAACATTGTGTGGGCGAGTAGTCCGGTTCGTCCCGGTCTCAGCACAATGACGTGCTCGCGGTTATGCATCGCAAACTGGGCGATTGCCACCAATCCTGTCTCGCGCATAGACGAATACAGGAGCGAATAGGCCTTCTGCCCAGCCTCTTCCGGCGTAACGTAATAGGAAGTCTCGAAGTAAACCGGATCGATTTCGGCTAACTCCACAAATTCCGAAATTTCCATGTTCGTCGAGGTCTTCGGAGAAATGTTCTTCAACTCCTCGGGTTCTACAGTGACGAACCGGCCCTTCTCGTACTCGTAGCCTTTGACGAGAGATCGGGCAGGAAGGACCTCGCCGGTGTCAGCGTGAAGCGCGGCCTGCTTGATGGGCGTGAGAATCGGCTCTGCGTGGGCCTCTTCGCGTGGAAGTGACAATGATTGCTGCCGTTCGGGTTCAGGCTGCCGTTGCGCTATAGGCGCGGGTTTCGCGGCGGCCCGAACAGGCGCGCTTACCCGTTCTTCAGTTGTCTCGGGAGGTTCAGCCGGTTCTTCGCGGTACAGCCGCCGGAAACTGACGCGCTCGGCTCGAGCGGCCCGAAATAGGCGGACCGGAATAGAGATCAGGCCGAACGAAATGTACCCTCGCCAAACTGTGGATGCCAATTTTCCGCTCCTGATGAGTAGGATTACCAGGGGTGGAAACCGTTTCAATCCACCTGCCGGGCTACCCTGGGCTCAGGAGCGGAACGTTGGCCGTTCACGCGTTTCGGATCACTCTCGCGGTTGCACTTGCCTTCGCGCTGCTGGTAGCACCGATTCCTACCACCACTCTGCGCCCGCGCACGGTTCATGAATTCGAGAAGTATGCGGCCCTCATCGAGCAGCAATTAAACGAGCGCTGGAGCGGCACGCGCCCATTCTTAGCGATTGACGAGTCGTTGCAGGAGAAGTCGAAGGTCCTCGCTGGAGAAATGCTGATTCGCCCAGGAACGGAGGCGAATCCGATCAGTATTTCGAACGGGCTGATTCATGATTGGCTCGGCGACGTTTTTATACCCAACACGACGGTAGCGAAGGTGCTGGGAATCCTTCAGAATTATGACCGGCATCATGAAATCTATCCCGAAGTTATCGAGTCGCGGTTGATTGAGCGAAAGGGAAATGACGTGAAGGGCTACTGGCGCTTGGAGCGCAAGAATCCAATCGTGACGGTGGATTTCGATGTGTACCAGGACGCGCATTACGAGCAGATCGCGCCCAGTAAGTGGGTTTGCCGGGCTTACGCGAAGGATATCTCAGAAGTGGACAACCCTGGGTCATCTGGCGAGAAGAAGTACTCGCCCGGCGAGGGTTCGGGCTTCCTCTGGCGTGTGTACGCATATTGGAGCTTGCAGGAGATGAGCGGCGGCGTTCTTGCGGAGAATCGTAGCCTGTCCCTCTCGCGCGACATCCCTTTGGCAGTCTCCTGGATCATCAAGCCCTTTGTCCAGGATGTTCCGAGACAATCTTTGGAATCTACCCTGAAGAACACTCGCAGGGCCGTCGCGAGCGCTCCGTTGAATTGATTCCCCGCGCTGAAATGATTCGCGGCGCGTACCAGTGTCTGGCCATCACGCATCCAGTAAACAGGAATCCATCATGTTCGGAAAGCAAGGAAGAGGGCTCAAGCTCCTCAAGATTCTGGCGGGAATCGCAATACCTCTCGGCGCGGTGTGGTTTTGGAGGCGGAATTGCACTTGCCGGGACCAAACCGAGAGAGACAAGCAAGACCAGCTCCAAGAGATCGCTGTCGAGGACAGTTTTCCTGCAAGCGACCCGCCCGCAAGCTGGTGAGCCAACGGGAAATTCCGCTATACTGATGCCTGATAATGCGTGAGAAGGCTTCCTCCTTTCAACCCGTTGCGTTTACATTGACCGTCGCCGCGGCGCTTCTGCGGCTGGCTCCCCATCCACCGAACTTCACTCCGGTCGGCGGTGTTGCGCTATTCGGCGGAGCGAGGCTACGGGGTTGGCAGGCGTACGGGATTCCAGTCCTGGCCATGCTGGTGACCGACCCGATTCTGAGCCGCTTGGCCGGTTATTCTGCCTATTCCTGGGCGACTGTCGTCATTTATGCTTGTTTTCTGATCAACGTGGTTCTCGGTCGCGTGTTTCTCAGACACACTTCGAACCCCGCGCGAATTGCCTCTATCGTGTTAATCGGAAGCATTCAGTTCTTTCTGCTCACAAACCTTTATGAATGGTGGGCGGGCGTGTCGCTGTATCCGCATACCTGGACGGGATTAGTCACGTGCTATGAGGCTGCGCTTCCCTTCTTCGGGCGCACGCTTCTGGGGGATCTCTTCTACTCGGCAGTACTGTTCGGTGCTCACGCGTTCGTCAGCCGAAAGCTCGAGGCCAACAAAACGGCTGCAGCTTGAGTCTGCTTACGCTCTAGGCTGTTTACTCGTAGCGCAACGCTTCCGTCGGATTAAGCTGCGAAGCGCGCCTTGCCGGCAAGAGGCCGAAGCCGACCCCTACGGCAAACGAAACCGCAAAAGCAACGAGCACGGAAAGCAAAGAAATGGGCACGTGCACCTGCTGCGTGATCAGGCGAACGCTGAGGGGCAGAGCCAGTCCGACTATGATTCCGACGAAGCCGCCGCTGAGGCTGATGAGAACGGATTCGACCAGAAACTGCAGCAGTACATCTCGGCGGGAGGCGCCCACGGCCATGCGAAGTCCAATCTCGCGGGTTCGCTCTGTAACGGTAACCAGCATGATGTTCATGATGCCGATTCCCGAGATCAACAGGGCAATCGTCGAGACGATGATCAATACGATCGTGAGAATGGTCGCGATCCGATCCGCCGTTTCCAGGATCGCGCTCAAATTCTGCACATTGTACTTCGCTCCAGCCCGATGGCGCCGCTCCAGGATGTCGTTGACCTGCTGAGTCACGCTGAGCACATCGGCCGCATTGCGTACCGCGATGTAGACAGGGTTGATGCGCTCATACGGCATGAAGTACTCCATCACCGTAATTGGGACCAGGATAGTTTCGTCCGTGATCTCACCCTGCCCCATGGTGGTGGTCTTCTCACGGAAGGTCCCGATTACAGTGAACTCGAGCTGGCTGATTTTGATAGTCTGACCCAGCGCAGCCTGCTGGCTTCCGAACATCTTGACCGCCAGCTTGTCTATGAGCATTGCGACATGCTCGCGTAGGGTCACGTCGCTTTCATCGATTGCGCGGCCATTCAGGATAACGAGATTGCGAACCGTTGCGTACTGATCGTCAACGCCATCCACCGTAACCTCTCGCACTTTGCCGTTCGTCACGATTTTGTCGTGCGTGTTCATTACGGCTGACGCTGCGATGATCGTGCTCCCCAGGTCCTCGCGTATCGCTTGTACGTCGCCAAGCTTGACGAAGTCGCCTTCCACTTCGGCGATATTCTGTCCACCGGCTTCGTAATCCGCATACACGAGATTCGAGCCGATTCCGCGAATCTGGTCGAGGATCAGATCCTTGCTGGCAAGAGAAATGGTGACGACGAGAATGACGGACGCATTCCCGATGATGAGCCCCAGAGCTGTGAGAAACGTACGAAGGCGGTTCGCGTGCAGAGCCTGCAGGCTGAAGCTGACCGCCTCGGTGAGGTTCATCTACTCTCAGTGATACCAACCGGGAGAGATGCGGAGCGGAAATCCTGCACGGGTACCCATATTGGTTATGCGCCGCCAACTTGCCTCAGCAGCCGAACCGCTTCCTGCTTAGGCGGATCGTCGGCCGTGACGGGCGCTTGCACGTATTTGACCAGCAACTCCTTTGCTTCGTCCAGGTTTCGCTTCTGCTGAATATAAATGCCGGCAGTCGCCAGCCATAGACGGGGCGAATTCGGGGCCGTCTGCCGCGCTTGAGAAAGAACGGAGTCACTCTCGCTCACGTGCCCCTGACTAGCCAGCAGCTTGGCGAGTTCTATCAAATGGCCGACGCTTCGCGGCGCCGCGGCGATGGATTGCCGCAGTTCCCGTTCTGCGTCGTGGTATTCCTTCTTTTTCTGGGCGACCTTCGATCGCTGAAAATAGGCCTGAGCAGGATCGACGGCAGCCATTTTGGCGGTAACTCCGAGCGCCTTGTCGTATCCACCGCCCATAAAGCCCGGGGCTTCCAAGTAATAGTCGAAAAGATCATCCAGAGCATCACTATTTCGCGGATCCAATGCCACCGATTGCTCAAAAGCCTGGCGAGCCTTGGAAGCCCATCCGATCGCAGATAGTGGATTGGAAGTTTCCGCGCGCCTACCGTACGCTCGACCAAGCCAATCCGTGTACTCGGCGTTTTGAGGACAGCCCTGAACAGCTTTTTCCAGGAACCCGCTCGCTTTTTTGAAATCAGCGAGCATGAAGTAATCGCGCCCGAGCAGGAATTGCACCGCCGGGTCCGTAGACTGTTTATCGAGCAGCGCGATCGAGCGCTCGTAATCGGTGTGCGTATACAACTCCTCCGCCCGATTTGGCGCCGCCGAAAAGCCGGGAAGTGACGCTAGCGCGAGCGCGCCTACAAGAATCCGCACGCGAATATCTTGAGACAAAGCAACCTCTTTTGTTTTGCCTTTTATTTTAAGCCAATTAACCAGATGTTCACGAGCGGCTCGAGGTTGCGGCGGACCGCGCCAGAACGTTCGGAAGGTATAGTATTGTTAGGCTGAATTTCATTCAGGAAGGTAACAAACCTATGCTCGCTCAGTTGCGACGCTCGCTCCTCTTGACCGGTTTCGCTCTCCTGGCGGCCGGCTGTGTCTGGGCTCAAACTACGACGATTGAAGGTGACGTCAAGGGTGCGAACGGAGAGGGCGTCAAAGGCGCGGTAATTCACTTAACACGTACAGACATTAAGGGAAATTACGAAGTCAAATCTGACAAGAAGGGCCATTGGATCTACACGGGCTTGCCCATGGGTAAGTTCGACATCACCTGCTCCATCAACGGCCAAGTAGTCGACAAAGTGAACGGCGTCCAATCGAAGTACGGCGACCCGACCGAAGTCAATTTTGACGCGGCTAAAGCTGCACAGCAGCAAGCCGCAGCGCAGCAAGCCAACGCGAGCGGCGAGTTAAGCCAAGACCAAGCTCGCGGCATGAGCAAAGAGCAGAAAGAGCAGTATGAAGCTCAATTGAAGAAGAACTCCGAGGCTATCAAGAAGAACAAGGCTCTGAACGACACCTTCAACGCGGGGCAAGACGCGCTGAAGGCCGCGCAGGCCGATACCGATCAGGCAAAGAAAGCCACGGATTACCAGACTGCCGTTGACGCCTTCAACAAGGGCGCGGAAATGGATGCCGGCCAGGCGGCGATCTGGAACAGCCTCGGCGAAGCGTACACCGGGCTGGCAAAGACCCAAACGGGAGACGCTCAGACGAAATCCTATGATCAGGCCGTCGACGCTTACAAGAAGAGCCTTGCGCTCCCACCGCCTAAAGGGCAGGAGAATGATGATGCTAAGCGGCAGGCCGCAATTTACAACCAGATCGGAAACATCTATGGTGCCGAAAAGAAGATGCCCGAAGCCACCGACGCTTTGAACAAGGCGGCTCAACTGGATCCAGCAATGGCCGCAAAGGCCAATTTCAATATGGGCGCAAATCTGGTCAACGGCGGACACCCGGATCAGGCAGCCGAGTTTTTCAAGAAGGCCGCCGATGCCGATCCAAATTATGCTGAGGCCTGGTTTCAATACGGCAGTTTGCTCATGATGAAGGGTGCCGTTGATCCGAAGACTGGGCAGCAGACCTATCCTCCAGATACGGCAACAGCTTTGAAGAAATACCTGGAACTCGATCCAAACGGCAAGCACGCGCAAGAAGCGACTTCGATGCTGCAGGCCATGGGTGAGAAGGTACAGACCAACGTGACGGTTAAAAAACCGAAGAAGTAGTTCGGGAATCCCCGTCAAATTTAAGTGTGGGCAGTGGTTCGCTCACACACTCGTTAAATCATGTTTCGCGCCATCCTCGAATTGATCATCACAATCATCGTTGTGATGGCGGCCAGGGCTATATTGAACAGCTTCCTTCGAGGTTTATCTAAAGCCTCCCGGGACGCGTTCCAGGAATCGCAGCACCAGAACCAGCGCAATTCGGGTCCAGCAACGCCCCCCGCCAGCGCGGCCGGCGAATTGCACAGGGATCCCGTTTGCGGCACCTACGTTGCCGAATCGACCCGCTTTCGACGGCAAGCTGGCGGACAGACCTTTTATTACTGCTCTGAAAACTGCCGGGAAAAGCATGCCCTCGTGGCGCGATAGGCAAACTTATACAGTAGCTTCGGTCAACCACTGCGGATGCTGGATGGTTCCGTCGAACTCCGTAGTAGTTTTGAAGGGCTCGAATTCACCGTTCTGCGCGGCCGAGCGGGTCTTGGCCAAGATCGCGATCACTTGAGCCTCTGTCATCGGCCGAAAAGTCCGGGCCGCCTCGAACGCCTGATCGAGAATCCGCATAGTGTCACATCCCGTAATCACGACAGAGGTCGGCAGATTGAGCGCATAATGCAGACACTCTATCGGAGTGACCGTATTGCTCTGCAGAATGATGCCGCTTCCCATTGGCTTCATTCCCAGCACGGCAATTCCCTGCTCCACCAGTTTCGGCACAACATTATTCGCGAAGCTGCGGAAATGAGCATCCATCGGATTCAGCGGCATTTGGCAGCTATCGAAATGGAAGTTGTGCTGTTTCGCGACATCGAGCATCCGTTCGTGAACTAAGGGATCTTTGTGCCCGGTGAAACCGATATATCGGATCTTGCCGGCCTGCTTAGCTGCAAGGAGAGCCTCGAGCGCGCCGCCTTTGGCGAAAAAGCGATCCGGATCATCCAGACGGATGTTCTCGTGGAACTGGATCAGGTTGATGTGATCCGTTTGGAGCCGCTGTAAAGATTGATCAATCTGGGCCGCCGCGGCTTTTTTGGTCCGGCCATCGAACTTGGTCATCAGAAATGCCTTCTGTCGGTAACCGTCGCGAAGAGCCTTCCCCATGCGGATCTCTGACACGCCGTCGGCGTAATCCCAGCAATTATCGAGGAACGTAATCCCCCGATCCAACGCTGAACGGACAATCCGAATGGCCTCTTGCTCGGACGGCACCGAAATGTGATACCCGCCCAGCCCAATAGCAGAGACACGCTCGCCGGTGCTCCCCAATTGGCGGTAGATCATGCCGGATGACGCCGTTTCGGTGGATTGCGCTCGGGCCAGAGCTGCCAGTCCCGCGCCCGCAATCAGATTCAATGCCTCTCGCCTGTCCATTTGCCTATCCTCTACTCGAATTGACAATGACGGCCGCCCCTGCTGTTACAACGGAAATAATGAACTGGACAGCAGCAGGCGCGTTCCTAATGGCATTGGCAGTAGGATCGGGCGCATTCGGCGCGCATGGCCTCCGTGGCCGGCTGGACGCGTATTCAATGTCGGTATACGAAAAGGCCGTCTTCTATCATTTCGTGCACGCGCTCGGCATCCTCCTGGTTTCTCTGCTGGCGCGCACGGGCGGAATTCCGATCGCAGCTCAGGCACGAGTCGGTTGGTTGTTGCTGATCGGAATTGTTCTCTTCTCGGGAAGCCTCTACGCCCTCGCAATTTCCGGTGTCCGCGTGCTCGGCGCAATCACGCCGTTCGGAGGGATCGCGTTTATCGTGGGTTGGCTCTGGCTTACTTACGAGGCGCTTAGAGCCGTTCGCGCGGTCCGGGCCTGAGCTCGAATCTGGACCAAAGTTCGCGTTCCGAGTCCATTGGGTAACTCGTAGCGGCAAACGATCTCTGCGTCTAAATTCGCCGAGCGGCTCTCCTCGATCTCCTGATCGACTTCGGGGCCCTTGTAGAGCATTAAAGTTGAGCCTTGCCTGAGCGGCTTCTTAAACAGTTCAACTAATTTGTGCATGGGCGCTACGGCGCGAGCAATGATAATCTCCGGAAGCTGCGCGAGCGCCCGCTGCTCGGCTCGCTCGGCGACTACTTTCACGTTGTGCAATTCAAGTGCCTCCACGGCCGAATCTACAAACCGAGCCTTTTTTTGGATGGATTCAGCCAAGGTAAACTGCGTGCCCGGCAGCACAATCGACAGCGGCAAACCAGGAAAGCCGGCGCCCGTTCCGGCATCTAAGACGCGGCGGGCTAATACGAAGTGCTTCCACGGAGCCACCGAATCGTAGACATGCTTGATCGCTGCATCTTGTGGACCGGTGATGCGGGTGAGATTCATCGCCTCATTCGCTGCGAGAATTAGATGAAGATGCTGGGCCGCTTTGGCAATCAGCCTTTCACGGTACGGCAACTCAAGCGGTAGTACTCGCTCCAGTTCCTCCTCGAACTGCACGCTCCCATCATTGCATTCACAACAATGAGATTGCATTGGTACGCGAACATAGAAATGCATGTTGAGAGCTGGAATCGTTGGCCTACCCAACGTCGGAAAGAGCACGCTGTTCAACGCGGTCACGCAAACGCGGAAAGCGCTGGCCGCCAATTACCGTTTCTGCACAATTGAACCGAACACCGGAATTGTGACGGTACCGGACGATCGTTTAGCCGTGCTCGCGAAAATGAGCGCCTCAGCGAAAATCATACCCGCCGTATTCGAATTCGTAGACATCGCTGGACTGGTGAAAGGCGCCAGCAAAGGAGAAGGACTCGGCAATCAGTTCCTCGGCCACATTCGGGAAGTGGATGCAATTGTCCAGGTAGTGCGATGCTTCGAAGACCCTAACATCGAACACGTGATGGATACGATCGACCCCGTTCGCGATATCGAGATCATCAACACGGAGCTCGTCCTCGCGGACCTGGAGTCAGTCGAGAAGAGGAAAATCAAGCAACAGAAAGCGGCTAAGAGCGGCGACAAGAAAGCGATTGCCGAGCTAGAACTGTTGGACCGCCTGGGGGAGCATCTGGATAAGGGCAAGACTGTTGTTACGGCCGATCTTTCGCCCGACGACAAGACCGCGGTGAAGGGCTTTTTTCTGCTTACTTCAAAACCAACGCTCTTTGGCTGCAATGTCGCCGAAGGAGATCTGGCGACCGCCGACGAGAATAAGTACGTCGCGCAGGTAAGGAGCTATGTTGGCGAACATCATGATACGGGGGCAGTGGTCGTTTCGGCTGAAATCGAATCTGAGCTGGTTACTCTGACCGAAGAAGAGCGAGCGGAGTACCTGGCCGGTTTAGGGGTCAGCGACACGGGCGCCAGCAATCTGATCCGTGAAGCGTACACGCTGCTTGGCCTAAGAACGTATCTGACGACCGGCGAAAAAGAGACGCGCGCCTGGACGATTCACGCGGGTGAGAAGGCCCCGCAAGCTGCGGGTGTGATCCACTCCGATTTCGAGAAAGCCTTTATCTCGGCCGAGTGTGTTTCTTACGATGATCTGGTAACAGCGGGCTCCTTTGCTCGAGCGCGCGAACTGGGCAAGCTGAGAACCGAAGGGAAGGAGTATGTGGTGCAGGACGGCGACGTGATCGAGTTTAAGACCTACGTTTAGCTCTGGACAGCTTGCGCAAGCTAGCCACTTCTTCCTTCGTCAGCTCGCGCCATTGTCCGATTTGAAGAGCTTCGAGCGTAAGCGGGCCGATTCGCGTCCGAACCAGTTTCAACACCTTGCTACCGATCGCCTCGATCATTCTCCTCACCTGGCGATTACGTCCTTCGGTGATCGTGAGCTCCAGGAATGTGTACTTAGCCGAATCCCGGATTCTCATCACTTGGGCCGGGCGAGTGGGACCATCTTTCAATTCAACGCCCGAGGCAAGCCTCCGGAGTTGTTCGTCCGAAAGGAGAGTCGCAGCTTTTACCAGATACGTTTTCGGCAACTCATGCTCGGGATTCGTCATCGCCTCTGCAAGGTCGTGATCATTAGTGAGCAACAACAGACCCGAGGTATCCAGATCGAGTCGTCCGACGGTCCCGACAAATTGATCCACTTCGGGGATTAAGCTGTAGACGGTGGCCCTGCCCTGCGGGTCGCGATAGCTGGTGATGTAACCCTTGGGCTTGTATAGAAGAATATAGCGGCGATCTAGGCTCTTTACGAGCCTTCCATCAAGGGTGACTTTATCCCTTTGAAGATCCACCCAGTGATCTGGCGTCTGCACGACTTTTCCATTCACGCAAACGCGTCCACTTCCAATCCACCTGCGCGCTTCCGTACGCGAGCCCAGTCCCGCCTTGGAGACCATACGGTCGAGCGTTTTCAGCGTGCGCCCAGGTTTCACTACTTGTCTTGATTAAACAGTTCCGGACGGTCGATGTGCTCGCCGCGAAACATGACGTAGTTGACATGTTCAACATTGGCAATGTCCTGCAAGGGATCGCCGTCGACGAGGATCAGCGTCGCATCGCGGCCGTTTTGGATGGATCCAATATGGTCATCGGCGTGCAACCATTTCGCAGCATTGTAGGTGGCCGCTTGTAGCGCAATAGCCGGAGGTATGCCGGCTTTCACCCATAACTCCATTTCATGCTGAACTGTTGGCCCATGAATCACCAGCATGTTGCCCGCATCACTGCCGGTGATCAACATGACTCCACATTTATAGGCATCGAGCAGGTTCTGATTGGCACGGCTGAAAGCCTGCTTGAAAAATGCCGCCTTCTCGCTTGGCTTTTCTTTCTTAACCATCTCGCGAGTCGCTTCGATCAGATCCGCCGGACCAACCTGCTGTAATAGTGAGTCATTCAAGACGTCCGCATTTCCGGATAGCAAGTTCGCCATTCCCTCGAAGACGCTAAGTGTTGAGTCATAGGCGATCGACTTGCGCTTCATTTCAGCAAACGTGGGATCCGGTATGAGGTCAACCATGGAACCATGTTCAATGCTGTTTGTGCCCGCGCTCACGGCGTCCTTCATATCCGCGGAACTACCGGTGTGAGTCGCCGAGGGCAAATTATCTTTCTTCGCCTCGGCAATGATCGAATCGTACATGCTGGTGTCGAGGCGATTGAACAAGCCCCAGCCAGCATTTCCCGCCTCCAGCACTGCTTTGATGCAATCAACATGTGCCTCCGCGAGCGCATCCACCTGCTTGCGGGCCTCGTCCGCGGACTTCGGTAGGCGCACGAACTGCTCCTCTCCTTCTTTCCGCATGTTTTCCGGTAGCATTTTGAGTAACTCAGTCGGATGGCCGCCCTCAGCCGTAAACAGTGGGCCGCAAGTGAAAACCTGCGCGCCAAGATAGTTGCCGGAAGCGACGTCTTTGCGAAGTCCCACAGCCTGATTCAACCAATCTCCAGTGCTTCGGACCGCTGTTACGCCGCTATAGAGGTAAGCGGCCAACCGGCGTTTGCCCGCGTTCGGATCGGCATATTTCGCCGAATCGGCATACACTCCGCCTGGCGCCCCCAGGTGCACATGCATGTCGATTAAACCGGGCAACAGGGTCTTGCCGGAAGCCTCCACGATTTCGGCATCGAGTTTCTTGGGATCAGCCGGCGGAGTGCCGTATACCAGAGCGATCTTTGCTTCTCGCACCAGAACCGCGCCTCTTTCGATCACTGTTCCATTTCCGACAAAAATACGGGCATTCTGAAACAGAACCGACCGGTTCCGCATGAGATTGCGCGAAACTATTTTCGCCTGCTCGATATTTTGCTTGGAATACGCCTGATACCCGCCCATGATGAAAAAAGGCGCAAGCACCGCAATAATCCATAGCTTTGCACTGGCCACTATCTTCTCTTCCTTCTCCCAGCGGAACAGCTTGGCGCCCACGAAGAAAGCGACACAGAGAGTGATAATCAACGCGACTACTGAGGCGAGATTCTTCCAGGCGCTCTCGCCTCCGATCATGATCGACTGCATGCCCTGGAAAAGGTACGTTGAAGGCAAAAATTGCCCGATCTCCTGTACCCAGACCGGCATCATGCTGGTCGGGAATGTGGCGCCGCTCAGAAACAGCATCGGCAGATACAGGATTTGGATCAGAATGCCGCCTTCCTGCGCCGAATTGACAACCGCGGCGATGATCATTCCGAGGGAGCGGAACGCCAGAACGCCGATCGATACGAAAACAAACAGCGATAAAAGATTGTGAGGAATCGGCGCGTTGTACAGAACATGGCCGAAAAACAGGAATAGGACGACAACGGGCAGGAAAGCAACCAGACCGGATACGAGAGAGGCCACCAGAATTGGCCCCGGCGTGATCGGGGCGACTTTAAACCGGCGCAAAACATTGGTTTCGCGATCCTGAACCGTGCGCATACCGGCGCCGAAGAAGCCGCTGCCGAGAACGCTGATGATCAGCACCATGGCTATCACTTGCTGCATGGCAGCCGGGCTCTGGCGCGCATCGAAGACCTGCGCGAACAGGAAAAAGAACACGAGAGGAAACAGATAACTGAAGAACAGGACCGAACGGTCCCGGCCCATCAGGCGCAAGTTACTCTTAATTTGAGCTAGATAGGGTTTCATTTACTCGCGCAGCCTGCGGCCTGTCAGCTCAATGAAGACATCTTCGAGCGTGGGGCGTTTGAGATGTATGTCAAGCAGCTTTAAATTCCGCTGATCGATCCATTTGACCAGCTCAACGATGGTCGCGGCCGGCGAGTCGGTCTGCACCGCAAGGGTCCGGTTGTCATCCCGCGTTGTATGTTTCTCGTTGCGCAGCGCCTCCGGCAATTGCTCGATGGGCATGGCTTCATTCGTAGTAACCTCCACCAGTGTCAGTCCCAGGACGCGCTGCTGGATCTCGCGTGGAGTGCCCTGCTCGATGATCTTGCCGTGATCGATAATAGCAACGCGATCACAGAGGCGCTCGGCCTCTTCGATGTAGTGAGTGGTAATCAGAATTGAGCGGCGATCCTTTTTCAATTCCTGAATGACGCCGTGAATTTCGTGCCGCACCTGCGGGTCGAGGCCGGTAGTCGGCTCATCGAGAAACAGAAGAGCTGGGTCATTCAGAAGTGCCAGCGCCAGCGCGACACGCTGCTTCTGCCCTCCGGAAAGCGACTTGTAGTACGCGTTCTTCTTTTCCCAGAGCTGCAAGCGCTGCAATAATTTCTCCAGGTCGGCCTGCTTGTCGTAGAACGCGCTGAACAACTCGAGCGCTTCCCTTACCTGAATCTTGTCCGGAAGGTTTGTGGCCTGCAGACACACACCGATGCGATTCTTGATTGCCTTACTCTGCAGAGCTGGATCAAGGCCCAGCACTGAAACCTGCCCTTTGGTGCGCGGGCGCAGACCCTCCAGAATTTCGATCGTGGTGGTCTTCCCCGCCCCGTTCGGTCCCAGCAAGCCGAACACCTCTCCGGCTTCGATCTCGAGGTCTATGCCACGGACCGCCTCCACATCGCCATAGGACTTGTACAGATCTCTAACGAGAACGGCAGGCGAATTGTTCATGTTCTAGAACAGTATCCACAATCCCCATGTAAATACGATATTCAAACGACGAAAGTTTGAAAGTTCATGACGAGTTGCCAGCCGGCGGCGATCATTCGCTCCGCGTCAGGTCGTCATACTTTTCGCGTCTTCTGGCGATCGCGACACGTCTGCCATCCACCAGCAGCTCGCAAGGGCGCGGGCGGGAATTGTAGTTAGACGCGAGCACAAATCCGTAAGCGCCGGCAGTGCGAATCGCGAGAAGCTCGCCCGGTTCGACCGGAGCCATGTCGCGCCCCCGCGCAAAGAAATCTCCCGTCTCACAGATCGGACCGACGATGTCGGCATGGATCAATCCCTCGCCGCCGGGCTGGATCACTGGAACGATTTCGTGATGAGCCTGGTATAGAGCCGGACGAATCAGATCGTTCATTGCGCCATCCACCACCACAAACGTCTTTTGACCGTTTGTTTTCACCAGGAGCACGCGAGTCAGGAGCACGCCGGCCTCGGCCACAATGGAGCGTCCGGGTTCAAGCGTCAATGTGACATCGGCTTTCGCCAGCTTAGGCCGAAGCTTCTTCGCGAACGTCTCGATGCTGATAGCCCGCTCACTAGATCGGTACGGAACGCCGAGGCCACCGCCCAGGTCGAGATTGCGGATTGGAATGCCCTGAGATCGGAGACGATCGATTAGTCGCAGCGCCTTGTCAGCCGCTTCGACCAGAGGATCGAGGTCGAGAAGCTGCGATCCGATATGGCAGCTCACACCGTCTGGTAGAAGACTAGGGAGTTGAGCAGCGCGATGGTACAGCGCTTCGGCGGCATTTATACTCACTCCGAACTTGTGTTCACGAAGGCCGGTGGAGATATACGGGTGCGTAATGGCGTCTACATCGGGGTTTACGCGAATTGCAATAGACGCGGTTCGACCGAGTGAATTGGCGATCCCTGAAATGGTCTCAATCTCCGACTCCGATTCGCAGTTGAAACTATGAATCCCTTCCGCGAGGGCAAAACGAATTTCGGAAGCCGCCTTTCCGACGCCCGAAAAGACAACAGTTCGCCCATCTCCCCCGGCTTTCAGCACCCGGTAAAGCTCGCCGCCGGAAACAATATCGAACCCGGACCCTTCCTCAGCCAAGAGTCGTAAAACAGAGAGATTGGAATTTGCCTTCACCGAATAGCAGATCCGGCAGCTTAAATCTGAAAATGCGCTTTGGTACGCACGGAAGCGGGCGCGAATCGCCGAACTGGAATAGACATATGCTGGAGTTCCATAGGTCTCGCCAATTGAGGCAAGGTCTACCTGCTCGCAGACGAGCGTCCCGTTCTCGTAGCGAAAAGCGTCGTTCATTCCGCCTTAGAGGACCTTGAGTACGATTACTGTTTGATCGTCGGTCAGCGGGGTGGCGCCGCGAAATGCGTCAATATCAGCGAAGATCTTGTCGGCTAGCTGCTGAGGATCGTTTTCGTAATTGGACATCACCATCTTAGCGAGGCGCTCGTGTCCATAAGTCTCGGCATCTTCGGTCAATCCTGCTTCCGGCAAAGCGCTCAGATCATCTTCGAGCTGGTCCTCGACGCCATCCGAGCACAGAACCAAAACATCATCGGTCTCGGCCACAATCTCGACCTGCTCATAGCTTTGGCCTTCGAGCAGTCCGATCGGTACGCCTTCGGCGCGGGCTTCGATGATTTCGCCTTTCCGGCATAGCATCGGCGGAAGGGTTCCGGCGCTGACAACCGTGAATGTGCGGGTTCGCGCCGACCATACGATCAGCGACAGAGTCGCATATTGAGAGTCCACCCTACGCTCGAGAAGCGCTTCATTGAGCGATTTCATGAGTTCTGCCGGACTCCGCCGCCGAGCAGCCATCGTTCGCAGCAAACCCGAGATCAGCGCCCCGTACAAGGCTGCTGCCGCGCCTTTCCCGCTCACATCTCCAAACGCAATGAGCGTGTATTCATCGCCCTGTTCGAAAAAATCATAGAGATCGCCGCTGATGGCGCGCGCAGGCCTGGTGTTCAAGCCGACATCGACCCCCAGGATTTCGGTGATCGAGCGAGGCATCAGAACGGACTGGAGCTTATAAGCGGCCTGCAGATCCTGCTCCATACTCTGCTCGCGCTGCGCGAGTTCCTCGTACAAGCGCGCGTTTTCTACCGAAGTGGATATTTGGGGCGCCAGCAGAGTCAATGCCCGCACGTGATCATCCGTGAAAAATCCGAGTTTCTCGCTTTCAAGATCGATCACTCCGATCATCCGATCCCGCAATATCAGCGGGACGGCCACTTCCGAGCGAATGTCGCTATGCGAAGCGATGTACCGAGGATCCTGGGTCACGTCCGCCACACGAATGGCCTGCCGGCTTTGGGCAGCCGCTCCCGTAATCCCTTTTCCGTATTCGATGTTCTCCACGGTCGTTTTCTCGTCATAACGCTGGCTGAACCGGCAACGAAGCAGCCTTCGATCTTCCTCATAAAGAAAAATGCTGAAGGCGTCAAAACCAATCAAAGCGTGGATCGTGACCGCAATTCTTGTTAACAACTCATCGATTTCGAGAATGGAACTGAACTCGTGCGACAGATGGGCCAGCGCGCGCAGCGTGCGATTCTGGCGCTCCACGCGGCGATAGAGCCTCGCATTATCGATTGCAATCCCAACGCGGCTTGCGATCAGCTCCAGTAGAGCGCGATCCTGCTCGGAAAACGCATTCAATCGAGTGGATTGAAGATCGATCACGCCTACAAGCTTGCCGCGGACCAGCATGGGGACTGTCAGTTCGGCGCGAACTGCATCCAACGCGTTCAGATATCGCGGGTCAGTGCGCACGTCACCAACCAGAATGGGCCGGCGGCTTTGAGCTGCGGCCCCCGTGATGCCTTCGCCCGGTCCAATCAACAGACTCCTCGCTACCTCGTCACGGTGGCCAATGGAATACCGCATCTTGAGAGTGCGCGAACGCTCGGTATAAAGAAGGATGGCGAACAGCTCGTAGGGAATAACTTCCTTTACGATCTCGGCGACATTCGCGAGCAGCCGGTCCAGATCGAGTGTCTCCGCGGTGACCGTACTGACCTGAAGCAGAAAATCGAGCAGCTCGGCGCGCTCACGGAAACGGACCACGCCTTTGCGAGGAACCGCCATCAATAGCCCTCCAGCGTGCCACCGGGAACTTTCGCGCCGGACAGAGGAATTGGCTGCTTTTGCTCGGGCTCACCCTTCAGCTCGTTCATGATCTGGACACCGGAACTTGTTCCGATGCGGTTGGCTCCCGCCCCCAGCATTAGGCGCAACGCTTCCAACGAACGGATGCCGCCCGACGCCTTTACGCCCACTCTCTCGCCGACACACTGCCGCATAAGTTTGACGTCCTCAACCGTCGCACCGCTTTTGGAAAAGCCTGTCGATGTTTTCACAAAGTCAGCGCTTGCCTCAACCGCCAGCCGGCAAGCGGTGATCTTTTCCTCATCAGTGAGCAGACAGGTCTCGAGGATTACTTTTAGAATTGCACTCTGGGAATGCGCCAGCTCCGCGAGATCCCCTATTTCTTTAGCTGCGATTTGATATTGATGCGATCGCAGAGCTCCGATATTGATCACCATGTCGAGCTCAGCAGCTCCGTGCGAAAGTGCAAGCTCCGCTTCGGCCAACTTGGTGCGCGCGTCATTCGCGCCGAGCGGAAACCCGACAGTGGAACACACCTTTGCAGCGCCCTCCAGGGCTCGCACGGCGAATGGAACCCAAAACGGATTCACGCACACTGACGCAAAAGCAAATTGACGGGCCTCGGCGCAAAGCCGGGCGATCTCTTCTTCCGAAGCCTCGGGCTTCAGTAGTGTGTGATCGATCAATGAAGCTACGGACAAAGGTGGCAAATTCGCGTCAGCAATCACTCGTAGTGGGGGATCAGAAGGCGAGATTCGGGTGCAATCGAGCACCTACGTTGGTCAAGGATAGCACGTGCGCGCAGGCACTCGGAAACACGTTGCGTGCGCCACGGCGCATGGGTCGCGGTTCCGTTTGCCGCAAGCTAGTCCGCCCGGCGCGTATGTCCGTACCAGCGTGCCAGCCAATTCGGCGGACAGCCCAACCAGTACAGGATCTGCAGTGTCGTCCAGTGCAGCCACATTGCAGCGAAATTGCGATTTTCGAAGCGCCGTGAGGATGTAATAATCCGGCATTCGAGCCGTGCAAAGCGGCCCTGCCGGCGCAACCGGCGGAGGAGGTCCAAGTCTTCGAACAAAGCCAGCCGTCTAAAACCTCCGACCCTTTGGTAAACGGAACGGCGCACGAAGATGCCCGAATCTCCGTAGCAGAGCCCTAGAAAACGGAGCAGCGGATACACGGTGGTAAGCAGCCGCGCGGCCCGCGATGCACCCTCGAACGTCAATCCGAAATTCCCTGCCGAAATACCGGGATTACGCAAAGCATTCTCAATCCTCTCTAGAGCATTTACCGGCGGAATTGTGTCCGCGTGGACGAACCACAGCACGTCACCCGTGGCGGTTAGAGCTGCAGCATGCATTTGGTGCCCGCGCCCACGTTCGCAGCAGAGGGTACGAATCCCGGGACGCGATGCGATTTCAATCGTCCGATCCTCGCTTCCGCCGTCCACGACGATGATCTCCTTTTCGCCTGCCAAGCGGGCGAGCGCGTCTAGGGTCGTCCCGATCTGGCTTCCCTCATTCAATGCCGGAACGACAATACTAATGAGCATCAGCCTTGAAATTCGAAACTGGGATTACAGGCCAGCCAGGCGCGTGTTTCCGGAGCGCTGCCAGGCTTGCGAATGAGTTCCTCGGACAATCGCTGCAAATCGCCGGGCGTGTCCACGTCAAATCCTACGTCGATCTCGCGGACAGTCATCTTATTCTCGATGAGACGCTGCTTCATCGCTTCAGCAGTTTTGGCAGAACTCCACGGCAGGTCTGCCAACAGACCTCGCCAACAACGTGTCAGGCCCAGCAAGTAAAAACCACCGTCCTCGGCTGGACCAATAACGGCATCGAAGTGGCGCAGCAGTTCAATGGCTTCCGTCAATTCACTCCTTCTAATTAACGGAGTGTCCGCGCCAACGGCTAACGCGGAGGAAGCGCTCTCGAGCGCCCGAATCAGTATTCGTTCCAGACGCGCGCCCAAGTCTCCATCTCCCTGCAGCCAGATCTGATTCGCCGCGACCGGAACCTGAAAATCGCCATAGCTGTCAGTGGCTAATATTGGCTCCGTCTCGCTCACCGACGACACGACGGCCCACACATCCCGAAACATAGCCGCTGCGAGCGCAGCCGCACCGTCTTGCCCCAACCTGCCAATCAGACGCGTCTTGACTTCTCCGGGCGTGGGCGGCTTCGCAAATATGCAGACTGGAACAACAGCGGCCAATCCTCAGTATCGCCGCCAGCAGCCGTGTGCTTGCGATACTGCAAGTGTGGCGGCCGTGCGTGCTGATTTTGGTGGCACTCTCCGACGATCGGGACTTCCACTACTGCGTCGAGCGCAAGTCACCACGGTGCAGATCAATGTAGGTAAAGTCTGCAATCAGGCTTGCCAGCATTGTCACGTAGACGCGGGCCCCAAGCGCACCGAGAGCATGTCACGCGAAACCGCGGACCGGGTACTCACGTTGCTTTCCCGCAGCCAGCAGCCGACGATCGCTGATATCACAGGAGGTGCGCCCGAACTGAACCTCTGGTTCCGGCATTTGGTCGAACAGTGCCGGGCACAAGGTCTACACGTGATTGACCGCTGCAATCTTACAATTTTGCTCGAGCCAGGACATGAAACACTAGCCGATTTTCTCGCGGGCCATCAGGTGGAAATTACCGCCAGCCTGCCATGCTACACGCGCGAAAACGTCGACCGCCAGCGTGGCCGCGGCGTATTCGACAAGAGCATTCAAGCGTTGCAACTGCTGAACCGAATCGGTTACGGAATTTCCGACGAGCTTCCGCTCAATCTGGTCTACAATCCGCTCGGCCCCTCGCTGCCTCCCCGGCAACCAGCACTCGAGATGGATTACAAACGCCATCTCCTCGAAGACTTCGGCATCCGCTTCAATCGCCTGCTCACGATCACCAACATGCCGATCAGCCGCTTCGCCGAGTTCCTCACGCGGACCGGCAAGCTCGAATTTTATTCATCATTGCTCGCTGATAACTTCAACGCCGCGACTGTTAATCACCTAATGTGCCGCTCACTGATCAGCGTCGGGTGGGATGGCAAGTTGTACGACTGCGACTTCAATCAGATGCTCGAAATTCCGATTCCGCGCCGGCTGACAATTTGGGATATTGAAAGTTTTGACGAGATGGCCGAGCGGCACATCGCAACTGCAAATCACTGTTTTGGCTGCACGGCCGGCGCCGGGTCAAGCTGCGGCGGAACGCTTGTTGGGCCGTAGAATCGTTCTTTACGAACGATGACGCGACGAACCTTCTTTCCCGCCTTCGCGGCCGGTTCCACCCTACTTTCCTCTTCCCTTCCGGGCGAGAACTCTCTCAGCCCGAAAGGCCGTTTGAAACAAAGTGTCACGAAAGGAGTTTTCCGCGGCCGCCAGATGACCCTGGATGATATGTGCCGCGAGGCCGCGAACGCGCACGTGTACGGATTCGACCTGATCGACGTGGCGGACTGGCCCATCCTCAAGAAACACAACCTGGTCCCGACCATGATGCCCGGCTACGCAGGCACCATTCCCGATGGGATCAATCGGAAAGAGAATCACGATCGGCTGGAGAAATCAACGCACGAAGGAATCGACCTGGCGGCCGCGGGTGGCTGTCCGAATCTCATTACGCTCTCGGGAAGCCGGCGCGGCATGTCGGACGAAGAGGGCGCGGACAACTGTGTGGCTTTCCTGAACCGCGTCAAATCTCACGCGGAAGAAAAAGGAGTCACTATCTGCCTGGAGCTATTGAATAGCAAGGTCAATCATCCTGATTACATGTGCGATCACTCGATATGGGGAGTAAATGTGATGAAGCGCGTCGACTCTCCGCGAGTGAAATTGTTGTATGACATCTACCACATGCAGATCATGGAAGGCGATATCGTCCGCACGATTCGCGAGAACATTCAGTACATCGCCCATTTCCACACCGGCGGAAATCCCGGCCGGCATGAGATCGATCAGACCCAGGAGTTGAACTATCGCTTCATCGCGGAGGCGATCGCGGATCTCGGTTTTTCAGGCGTTGTCGCGCATGAATACACGCCGGTTCGGGATCCTTTCACTTCGCTCGCGCAGGCTGTCGATATATTCACGGTTTGAGGAAGAGAGCAGAAATGGTTTTGACAAAAATATCACTGATATTTCTTTCGGCCGCCTTAATCGCTTCCGCGCAACAACATCAACCAACTCCGATGCCTCGCCAGCAGGGGGCCGAAGATCCCGCCGCAGTGGAACGCGGCCGAGCCCTTTTTCGCTCGAGCTGCGGTTTTTGCCACGGCAATGACGCCACTGGTTCCCGGGCGCCTGATTTGCTGCGCTCTCCCATCCTGCTGCACGATGATCACGGAACCCTGCTCGGCCCCATCATTCACAACGGCCGGCCAGAGAAAGGCATGCCCAGCTTCGCGACCATGAAGGACGACGAAGTGGCCGACATCGTCGGGTACCTTCATCACCAGGCGAATGCGGCATTGCACAGCGCGCACGTTCCCGGCGATTATCCGCTCTCGAAATTGCTAACCGGCAATGCCCAGGCCGGAAAAGCTTACTTTTACGGACCCGGAGGCTGCTCGAACTGCCATTCCGTGACGGGCGACTTGGCGTCGATTGCCAAAAAACTGTCGCCAATCGATCTGCAGCAGCAGATGGTCTATCCGTCAGACAAAAAAATAGCCAAAACGGCTGTTGTCACGTTCGCCGATGGCGAGCGATGCGAAGGCAAACTAGTCCATCAGGATGAGTTCAATGTAAGCATGATCTGTAAGGACGGATGGTACCGTTCCTGGCCTCGGGCGGACGTCAAAATTGAAATTCACGATCCGCTCGAAATGCATCGCGAGCTGATGAGCAAGTACACCAACCCCGACATTCACAATCTCTTCGCATATTTGGAGACTTTGAAGTAGTTATGAAAATGATTCGTAGTGTTATTTCCCTGCTCGCGTTGGCTGTTGCCCCGGGCGTTGCGGCTGACGGTGGATTGAACCCGCAGGATCTCCTGAAGCCGCTCTCGGGTGACTGGCCCACTTTTAATGGTGACTACTCAGGCAAGCGTTTCAGCTCGCTTTCGCAGATCAATCAAACCAACGTCCATAAACTGACGCTCGCCTGGGTGCTGCAGCCTCATTCGGTCGGTATCAAGTCCATGCCGCTCGAAGTAAACGGGATTCTGTATCTCACGACGCCTGACAATGTCTGGGCGGCGGACGCGCGCACTGGACGCATTATCTGGCACTACTACCGCGAATCTACCGGCGATCATATCGGCCAGCGCGGTGTCGGCATGTATGGCGACTGGCTCTACTTCGAGACACCCGATTGCCACCTGATCTCGCTCAATGCAAAGGACGGATCAGTGCGATGGAATATTGAGCTGGCCGATCCGAAACTCGGCTATTTCGCCACCATGGCGCCGCTCATCATCCGCAATCACGTTATAGTCGGCGTATCCGGCGATGTCACCGATATCCCTGGCTTCCTCGCATCAATCGATCCCGATACCGGCAAAGTGCAATGGAAATGGTGGACCGAGCCGAAGCCTGGCGAGCCTGGTTCCGAGACTTGGCCGCGAGGCACGGACGCTATCTCTCACGGCGGCGGCATGACCTGGATGACAGGCACCTACGACCCCGATCTGAATCAGCTCTACTGGGGAACCGGCAATCCGAATCCGGTTTTGAACGGCGATATCCGCAAAGGCGAAAATCTCTATACTTGCTCGATCGTCGCTTTGAATCCGGATACAGGAAAGCTGCTCTGGCATTTCCAGCCCTCACCGCACGACACCCACGATTGGGACGCCGTGCAGACGCCGATCCTTTTCGATGATGAGTATCAAGGTGTGCATCGCAAACTGCTCGCTCAGGCGAGCCGC
The DNA here is from genome assembly GCA_019244055.1 of Acidobacteriaceae bacterium. GTDB lineage: Bacteria > Acidobacteriota > Terriglobia > Bryobacterales > Bryobacteraceae > Bog-105. The sequence continues at coordinate 86,018 of JAFATG010000268.1, forward strand.
AACGGCTATTTCTTCGTTCTAGATCGAACTACCGGCGAGCATATCCGGACGATGCCCTTCATTGCTACCGACTGGGCGGACGGTATTGACAAGCGAGGCCAGCCGATTCCGAATCCGCAGAAGGAGCCGAAGCCGGACGGGGTGCTGGTTTCTCCAGGATCAGATGGCGCAACCAACTGGCTGGCGCCGAGCTTCGATCCCAATACCGGATTCTTCTATGTGAGCGCGCGGCGCCTCTGGAGCATGTTCTATATGACCGCCGAGGGCAAGCCTGAAGGATGGGCCGGCCGCGACCGCAATCTTTGGGCGGATTCGACGCTCGAGGCCATCGACTATAAAACGGGAAAGATTGGCTGGAAGCACGACATCGGTAATGGCGAAGGCAGCGCCGGCATCCTCACCACGGCCGGCAATCTGATCTTCACTGGCGACAATTCGGACAACCTGCTCGCGCTAGATCCGCAGACAGGAAAAACGCTGTGGCACGTAAATCTGGGCGAGCGCATGGAAGGCGCGCCGAGCACCTACGAGCTCGACGGGCGGCAGTATCTGCTGACGCCAGCCGGAGGCGTAATTCTCGCCTGGACGCTACCGCAGGAATAAAGCTCGCCTGACGGACTTGTCGATTACGTTCAAAATCTCGTCCTTTCCGGCCCCAGGCGTTTGATATCATGCATGATATGATATTGCTGCTTGAGGCTGGTGGTGGATACTGATGCCGTGCTGGCAGCCATGCGAAGTCCGGCAGGAGCTTCTGCCGCAATTATTCGGGCAGTGCGACAAGAAAAGGCAGTTCTGCTGTTGAGCGTCCCTTTGGCAATAGAATACGAGGCGGTGTGCCGGAGACCAGAGCATCGGGTCTCAGCCGGGCTTTCGGATCGCCAAGTCGGGGTCTTTCTGGACGCCTTGATGGCAATGGCCGAGCCCGTACAAACACATTTCTTGTGGCGCCCTCAATTACGCGATGCGAGCGACGAGATGGTTCTTGAGGCGGCGGTCAATGGGCGTGCGGATGCATCGGTGACATTCAACCTGCGGGATTTTGGTGACGCACCGGCCCGATTTGGAATTGAGCTTCTACTCCCGCGAGAGTTTTTGACGAGAATCAGATGATGAAAGAGAATCGAACATATCCACTGCGGCTCCCTCGATCGCTCAAAGAGGCGGTTGAGCGGCTGAGTCGGGAGGACCGAACGAGTATCAACCAGTTCGTGGCGACTGCCGTTGCAGAAAAGGTTTCGGCTCTAGAGACGGCCAAGTTTTTTGCAGATAAACGGGCACGGGCGGATTTCAAGGCCTTTGACAAGATTATGCGGCGACGAGGGGGGCTACGCCGTGCGATGGCGATGATTTACCACAATGAGCTAAGGCGTTGCAGAACCGCTCAAACCAGTGCTAAGCATTCTCACGCTCTAGTCCGGTACGTACTCCCGCTCGCTCCTTTTTTGAGCTAGCATTAGCGCAGGAGGTGCTCACCGTGAGCACCAGAGTTCTTTTGGCCCTTCTTCTGATACCGGCAGCGGCTCTCGCCCAGCGCTCGGGAGGCGCAGGCGGCGGATTCGGGCATTCCGCTGGTCCGATCGGTGGACATTCGGCTTCAATGCCTGCCCGGAGCTTCGGAGCCGTTCCGGGAATGAGTGGCGGATCCTTTCATCGTGGCCCTACATTCGGATTTGGATATGGTTCCGGCCATCGCGGTTTCCGAGGAGGCATTCGGTACCGCCCTGGTTTCGGTTTTTACGCACCGTACTTCCCGCTATCGGGCTACGATTTCTATGCGCCATATTCTCCGTTATACGAAGGCGATCAATATGCCGGTGAGAGCCCGGAACCTTATGTGGCGCCTGGCAATGTCGTGTTCGTCCAACCTAGTGCTCCGGCTGAGCACGCCACGTTAGTGATTCACGAGTACAAGTTCGATAACAAACCTGCTCCCGCTTCCGGCGAGCGCCTGAGCTTCACGATCGTGCTCAAGGACGGCTCCACGCGTTCAGCGATCGCAAGTTGGATCCTGAATGGCAATCTGTTTTACATCGATTCGCAATCACGACAGCAGCTCCTCGCGCCGGAAGTCATCGACAGGGACGCTACGGAACGGGCGAATGAAGGAAAGAATTTGAGGCTGGACCTTCCGCCCGGCTAAATTGTTTCTAACACACCATTCCGAGCCAGCAGCGACAGCGGTCCCGAGGCACACACGTGCTATTCTGGCGCCAGCCGCTCGAATGTATGCGTCTGCGTGCTGTCCTGTTCGCGACCCTGCCGAGCCCGGCGCTCCCCAGCGCACCATACGGCCATTCTTCCTTTCTCCGATTCAGTAAGGGTACTCGCAATAACCCAGCCTCGAGCCGTCACCTTGCGGCTGGCATGGAACGTCTTATTCCTATCCCGACGCGTTTCATCGCAGAAGCTATCGCGGAGGATGGCCCGGGCACGCACTAGAAACTGGTATTCGAGTGTTCGAGTTTTTCTTTAAATATCCGGCGGGCGCCTTTGCAAAAGGGACGTTTGTACTCCTCGGCTCGTGGCCGAAATGGGCGCTGATACTGGCCATTCTAGCGGCAGCCGGTTTGCTAGGATGGCTGATCTGGCGTGGACGTCCGCAGTCCGCCCGCTCGCTTCGAGGGCTGAAAATTGCTGTAATTTGGCTGCTCGAATCGCTTACCTTGGCTGTGCTTCTACTACTGCTCTGGGAGCCCGCGATCAGCGTCACTGCTTTGAAGCCGCAGCAGAACATTGTCGCCGTGCTAATCGATGACAGTCGCAGCATGGGTGTCAACGATGCCGGCAAACCGCGCGAGCAGGCCGCGATGGATGTGATGAATAACGGTCTCCTGCAAAGTCTTCAGCGACGGTTCCAGGTGCGGTTGTATCGGCTCGGCAACGGGGTCGAACGCATCCAAAACTTTTCGAAAATCCAGGCAAACGACCCGGCTACCCAGATCGGCAAAGGCCTGCGCCAGCTTGCAGACGAAGCGGCTACGTTACCAATCGGGGCGGTCGTGCTGTTAAGCGATGGCGCGGATAACACCGGCGGTATCGATCTAGATACCATGACCGAGCTGCAGCGCCGCCGGCTTCCGGTGAGCACGATCGGGTTCGGAAAAGACCAGTTAACGAACGACGTCGAACTCGAAAGTCTGGACTTGCCCTCGAGAACGCTTCCGGGTTCGCGGCTCCAGGCTGTCGCGACCATCCGGCAGAACGGATTCACTGATAAACGCGCCACTCTGGTGGTTACCGGCGGTGGATCAGTGCTGGCCAGCAAGGATATTAAGCTTAGGGCCGGCGCGGAACAGCGCGAATCTGTTGAATTCAACGCAGCCAAATCCGGCGTCCAGGAGATCGAGGCGCGCGTGAATCTCTTACCCGGCGAAACGAATACGCGAAACAATCAGCTCGCGCGCGTTCTATCAATCGACACCAGCCAAAAACGCATTCTGTACGTCGAAGGCGAGCCGCGTTGGGAGTTCAAGTTCATCCGCCGCGCAGTAGAAGACGACCCCGCGCTGCAGATAGTCTCGATGCTCCGGACCACGCAGAACAAAATTTACCGGCAAGGAATTCAGAACCAGAATGAGCTGGCGGACGGTTTTCCGAGCAAGACGGAGGACCTCTTTGAATACCAGGCGATCATTTTGGGCAGCATCGAATCGTCCTTCTTTACCTCCGCGCAACAGCAATCGATCAAAGATTTCGTGGACAGGCGCGGGGGCGGAGTATTGTTCCTCGGCGGCCGGTACTCCCTCGCCGATGGCGGCTACAACGTGGCGCCGTTCACTGAATTGCTTCCAGTTGTTCTGCCCGGACGGAACGATACCTTCAGGCGTGACTTCGTGGCCGCCGAACTGACGGACGCGGGCCGGGACAGCCTCATCTGTCGGATTGAGAATACGGCCGAAAAGAGCATCGATCATTGGGAGGTATTGCCGTATTTACCGAATTACCAGAACCCCGGCACGCCCAAGCCCGGTGCGACTGTGCTCGCGCGGGTAAATGCGGGCGGCAGCCGCATCCCCCTTCTCATCATTCAGAATTATGGTCGTGGCCGCACCGCTGTCTTTGCCACTGGTGGAAGTTGGCGCTGGCGCATGCAGCAGCCGGTCGGCGATACCAGTCAGGAGACGTTTTGGCGACAGTTGTTACGCTGGACTGCCGGTAGCACCCCGTCCCGGGTCGTCGTATCTACCCCGAATCCCCGCGTTCAGGATGACGGCCGCATAGATCTGCGAGCAGAGGTTCGTGATAAGTCATACGTCCCGGTGAGCGACGCCGCAGTTCAGGCACGCGTCATCGGGCCGGATGGCTCCGCTGTTACCGTCCCGTTACGTCCCGATCCGCTGGTCCAAGGCATCTATTCTGCCCAATGGACCGCGCCTGATCAGGGTTCCTATGTTGCGGAGGTGAGCGCGACGCGAGTCGGTACCACCCTGGGCAGTGACGTCTTAACGTTCCGACGAGAAGACGGGCAAGCAGAGAATTTTCACCGAGAGCAAAACCGCGAGCTATTGCAGAAACTAGCCGAGCAAACCGGAGGCCGCTACTATACACCTCGCGACGCCCATCGTCTGCCAGAGGAGATTGCATATTCGGAAGCGGGTATTAGTTCGCGCGAAATTCGTGACCTGTGGGATATGCCCGCTATCTTCCTATTGCTGCTTGTTCTCCGTTCCACTGAATGGCTGTTACGCCGCCACTGGGGAGTCGTATGAAACCCCTTTTGCTACTTCTGCTCTCCACCTGGTCAATGCCGGCAGCCAGTTATTTCGTCACCATCGCCGGTCTGGGCGGAACACCGGAGTACGACGCCGAATTCGCCAAATGGGCTGCCGACCTCGACCACGACTTGAAAGCGAACGGTCCGGATGCTCGCGTGCTCACACTGACCGCCGCTTCCGCTACGCGCCAGCAAATTGAGCGGACGTTCGCTGGTATCGCGGCCGATGCGAAACCAAACGATTCTCTCGCCGTTTTCCTGATTGGCCACGGCAGTTTCGACGGTACCGATTACAAGTTCAACATTCCGGGACCGGATATCACAGCCGCCGAGTTGGCATCCCTGATGAACAAGATTCCGGCACAACGCCAGCTCGTAGTCAATATGACAAGCTGCAGTGGCGCTTCCGTCGCGTCACTCACGAGGAAAAATCGAATCGTGATCGTCTCGACAAAGTCTGGCACTGAGAAAAATGCAACCGTGTTTGCGCGCTACTGGATTGACGCCCTCCGCGACCCCGCGGCCGACACCGATAAGAATGGGACAGTATCCGCGCTCGAGGCCTTTGATTACGCCCAGCGCAAGACCGCCGCGTACTTTGAATCCGAGAAACTCCTCGCGACCGAGCACTCGATGCTCAACGATACCGGCGAAGGGAGCGCGGTTCGCGATCCGAAGCCCGCAAACGGAGAGGGGCTGCTGGCGGCGGCCTTCCCGATCATCCGCCCCGAAACTTCTATTGCCAAAGCTACAGATCCGGCCAAACAGAAACTGCTCGCTAAGAAAGAAGATCTCGAAGCGAAAATTGACCGGCTCAAATATGAAAAAGCGGCGCTGTCTCCTGAGGAGTACAAACAGCAGTTGACCTCTCTTCTGCTCGAACTCGCGCGCACGCAAGCGGAGATTGACCATTGAGGACCGCGCTCTTTACGCTCCTCCTCGGCCTGATGCCGCCGTACCTGTTCGCACAAGCTGAATCGTGCCGCGCCCTAGAACATCACGGAAAACAAGTGGAAGCACAGGCGTGTTACACGAAGCTTTCGCAAAGCACGGACCCGTTTACGAGCGCGGAGGGATTCTTAGGCCGCGGTCTTTATGACGAGGCGAACGAACAGTTCCGAACCGCCGTTCGCCTGCAGCCGAAGTCCGCGCCCATCCGGACGGAATGGGGCCGCCTATTTCTCGAACACTATCAGCCGGGCGATGCGGCCAAGCTGTTTGAAGAAGCCCTGGAAATCGATCCGAACTATGGGCCGGCGTACCTGGAACTGGCGCACATTGCCGCGGACCGGTTCGATAAGAGTGCCATTGACCTGGCGAATCAGGCTCTCCAGCACGATCCCAAACTGTTTCAGGCGCATGAGCTCCTTGCGTTCGTAGCGCTCGAAGACGATGACCCGAAGCTCGCCGCCGATGAGGCGAATAAAGCGCTCTCCCTTTCAAACGACGCATTGGACGGCATGTCCGTGCTTGCCTCTATGGATTGGTTGAGCGGCAAGCCCGATTCCGAATGCATGAATCGGATTCTCAAAATCGATCCGCATTATGGCGAGGCATACGCTACTGGCGCTCACTTTTTTGAAATCAACCGCAGGTATGAAGAAGCGATACGGTTTTATCGAAAGGCGCTCGAACTGAATCCGGATCTTTGGCCGGCTCGCAACGAACTCGGCATCAATCTGATGCGCTTAGCGGATCTAACCGGAGCAAGAGAAGAGCTAGTCCGTTGCTATAACGCGCATCGCTCTTCACCGCAAACGAGAAATGCGCTGCTGTTTCTGGACACCGTCAAGGATTATGAGACATTCCGAACCGAGCACGCCGCCATTGTCCTCAATAGGAAGGAAGCCGGGCTGTTGCGTCCGTATATTGAGCCTGAAGTGGAACGCGCAATCCTTACCTATGAACGCAAGTACAAGATGAAGCTACCTGGACCGGTGCGGCTCGAAGTCTATCCGAACCATGACGATTTCGTCGTTCGTACGCTCGGTCTCCCCGGGCAAGGCGGTCTTCTCGGTGTCACTTTTGGCCTGGTAGTTGCCATGGATAGCCCCTCGGCCCGGCCCGAAGGCGAATGCAATTGGGCCAGCACCCTGTGGCATGAGATGAGCCATGTGTATGTCCTCACGGCCACCCATAACCTGGTACCGCGTTGGTTTACCGAAGGACTTGCGGTGCACGAGGAAGGCGCAGTTTCCCCCGATTGGGGCGATCGCCTGACCCCCGACATCGTATCCGCGTTGCAGAAAAAACAGCTTCTGCCGGTGGTGGAACTCGATCGTGGGTTCGTGCGTCCACAGTACGCTACCCAAGTCTTGGTCTCGTATTTTGAGGCCGGTAAGATTTGCGATTACATCGTGGAGAGGTGGGGAAACGACGCGATCATCGGCATGATCCATTCCTACGCCGACCGCAAAACGACCGCCGACGCTATAGAGGCTAATCTCCGTGAAACCCCAGCCGCCTTCGACAAAGATTTTGCCGCCTGGCTCGATCGAAAAACCGGCAATACAGTCCGTCACTTTGACGACTGGAAGAAGGGCATGAAAAGCGCTTACGCGGATCTTCAGAAGGGCGACAAAGAAGGCGCGCTGCGGGACGGTTTATCGGTTCGCGATTACTATCCGCTTTACGTTGGCACGGCAAGTGATTACGAGTTGATCGTCGAAGCCTATTTGGGCAAGAACGATAGACTATCCGCGATTCGGGAGCTGGAACGCTATCGCGCTGCCGGCGGAACGAATACCGACACTCTGAAGAAGCTCGCCACGCTGGAATCGGAAAACGGCATGACTAAAGAGGCGGTGATTACCCTCACCAAGCTGAATTATCTCTATCCGGAAGACCCCGAAATCCATCAGCTCTTGGGGCCAATTCTCCTCGCCCAGCACGACACCAACGGATCGATTCGAGAGGATCGGGCTCTTGTCGCGCTGAACCCGCCTGACCCGGCTTCCAGTCATTACCAACTGGCGATGGCCTTGCGCGCCGCCCATCGCTTGAATGAAGCCAAGGATGAAGTGCTCCTGGCCCTCGAAGCCGCCCCCGGCTTCAAACCGGCACAACAATTACTGCTCGAATTAAGCCAATAATCATGTCAACTTTTGCTAGCGCTTCCGTAACTGAACCTATCGACGTCCGAGCGCGATTGAGGCGTTTTCAGGACGCGCACACGGCTATCCGCCAGGAAATCGGGAAAGTGATCGTCGGACAGGATGAAGTCATTGAACATGTCCTGATTTCGCTCTTTGTCGGCGGACACTGCCTTCTCACGGGTCTTCCCGGCACCGCGAAGACGCTCTTGGTGCGTACCCTGGCGCGAACCCTTGGGCTGAAGTTCAGTCGCATCCAGTTCACCCCAGACCTCATGCCATCTGATATCACGGGCACAGACATTATCGAAGAGGATCCAGCTACTGGGCGCCGCACCTGGCGATTTGTGCCCGGTCCGATCTTTTCGAACGTTCTTCTGGCCGACGAAATCAATCGGACGCCTCCCAAAACGCAATCGGCCTTGCTCGAAGCCATGCAGGAACTCTCGTGCACGGTTCGCGGAAATTACTACCGCATTGAAGCGCCCTTCTTTGTTCTCGCGACCCAGAATCCAATCGAGCTGGAAGGCACTTATCCGCTTCCCGAAGCGCAGCTCGACCGCTTCCTATTCAACACGGTGCTGGACTATTTGACCGCCGACGACGAGCTTAAAGTAGTAGATCTAACAACCGGGACGACGGCAGCCGAAGCCAACGTGATCACGAACGGCGAAGAAATGCTTGAGTTCCAGCAACTCGTACGCATGACCCCGATAGCGGAACCCGTCGCGCGCTATGCCGTGGATCTTGTCCGCGCGAGCCGGCCAACAAAGGCCGTCGGCGCACCTGATTTCATCAACAAATATGTAAACTTCGGGGCCAGCGTGCGCGCTGCTCAGTTTCTCGTACTGGGGGGGAAAGTACGTGCTTTGATGAAGGGCCGCCATCACGTCTCTTACGAAGACATACGGGCGCTAGCCCTGCCGATTCTGCGCCATCGCGTCCTGCTTAATTTTCATGCGGAATCGGACCGTGTCACTACTGACGATCTCATCCGCCGGCTTCTGGAGCACCTCCCGCCGCCGCGCGGCTGAAGAACAGAAAGCAGTCCTCTGTGTCGACCGCCCTTGCCAACAGGTTTCTTGATCCGGCTGTTCTGGCTGGAATCTCGCGTCTGGATCTCGTGGCAAGAACGGTCGTCGAAGGTTTTCTGGCCGGTCTCCACCGGTCACCGGACTTTGGTTTCAGCCAGGAATTCGCTGAGTACCGCGCTTACACGCCGGGCGACGATCCGCGGCAGATCGATTGGAACGTGTTTGCCCGCACGGAACGGCCGTATCTGAAGCGCTACCGCGGAGAAACGAATACGGCGCTGATGGTTCTTCTCGATGCCAGCGCCAGCATGAGTTTTTCTTCGGGCGCAGTCGCCAAGTTCGATTATGCACGCTATCTCGCGTCCGCTCTCGTCTATCTTGCCCATCTGCAGCGCGATAGCACGGGGCTGATCGTTTTTCACGATGAGGTCGCGAATATTTTGCAACCCTCCGCCCGTCACGGGCAGCTCATGCGGCTCCTTCATGGTATTGAGGGCGCTGAAATTGGCAAGCGCACCGATTACAAACGCCCGTTCTTCGATCTGCAAACGATTCTCAAACGCCGCGGCATAACGGTTCTCATTTCGGACTTTTTTGAAGATCCCGCGGTAATCGTTCGCACCATAGAACCGCTTCGCTTCCGCGGCAATGAAGTGATTCTGTTTCATGTCCTCGATCCGGCGGAGCTTGCGCCCGATTTGAGCGGACCCGCATTGCTTCTCGATATGGAGACCGGCGACGCGATTGAGACCTCGGCAGAATACAGCCGGGTGGAATATCCGCAGAAGATCGCGACCCACATCGAAACGCTGCGGTCGAAAGCAAGATCGGCGGGCCTGGATTATGTCCTGTTGCGAACGGACCAGCCGCTCGATGCCGGGCTCCGGGAGTATTTCACTTTGCGCCGGGAGAGATTGTAAATGGGTTTCCTATCTCCCTGGTTTCTCGCCGCAATAGCCGCTGTCGGCCTCCCAATCTGGCTGCATCTGTTGCGGCAGTACAGGCAAACGCCGCGGCCTTTCAGCTCGGTCATGTTTTTCGAACGGCGGTCGCAGAGTTCCGTCCGGCACAAGAGATTGCGTTACCTGGTTCTGCTCACGCTCCGCTGCGCTCTGCTAATATTGCTGGCTCTGGCGTTCGCGAATCCGTTTGTGAATCGGACATCTGCCACCGCCGGACGCCGCAAGCTCACTATCATCGCTGTCGACCGCTCCTTCAGCATGCGCTATGGCCGGGATCTGGATCAGGCCAAGGACGCGGCCCGCCGCGTTATTGCGAGCCTGCCCGGGCGCGATCTCGCGCAAGTGCTTGCGATCGATTCTCACGTCGAGGCGATGACTCAGCCCGAGGTCGATAAGAATGCGCTTCGCTCCGCGGTTGACGCCATTCACGCGACCGATCAGGCCAGCTCGTTCGGCGAGTTAACTCGCGCCTTGCGCGTCATGGACCAAACCACCGGTATGCGGCTGAACGTGCATTTCGTCAGTGATATGCAGGAATCCTCCATGCCAGGTTTTCGCGATCTGCGGCTAGGTCCTCATACTACGCTCGTCCTGCATCGCGTCGGCGGGCGCGCTCGCCCGAACTGGGCGGTCGAGAGCGTAACTGCTCCACCGCATGTCTACGACGCGAACAGCACCCGTTTGACAACCACCATCACCGGATGGCAGACGTCTGCGGTTCTGCGGAAAGTTACCTTGTACCTGGACAATAAAGCAGTTGCTTCAAAAGAAGTTGAGATTCCTGCTAACGGCCGCGCTCAAACGGAATTCCTCGCCTTCAACGTGCCTTATGGCTTTCACCGAGGCGAGGTTCGCATTCAGCCGCACGACGAGCTTTCTCAGGATGACTCGTTCCCGTTCGCTGTCGAGCGCTCCGATCCGCAGAAGGTGCTGTTCCTGTATGTAGGGGGACGTGCTCAACAGGCCTTCTACTACAAGGCAGCCATCGAGTCAGCTTCCAATACCGGATTGATTATTGATCCGGAACCGATAGAGCGTGTCTCTAGCCTCGACCTTTCGAAGTTCGCCTATGTTGTTCTGAACGATCCAGGCGCAGTTGATTCCGGCATCGCTCAAAAGTTGTGCGGTTATTTAAGCAGAGGCGGAGCAGTGTTCATCGCAATCGGACGTAACACCGATCGAGCAGGCAAGGTGCCTCTGTACGGGTCTCGTATTGTGGGTGAGCACGACACCGAGCGCGCGGCCGCCCTCAATGCAGATGAACCGATGCTACGCGGATTGGCCCAACTGGAGAACGTGCAGTTCTTCGAAAACGGAACGGTCGCCGTTAAGCCTGATTCCCGTGCTGTCGCCCGGCTGGCTGATGGAGCGCCTTTGCTGGTAGAAGCGCGGATGGGTGAAGGAAAGTTGCTTGTTTTCGATTCATCTCTGGATGGAACCAGTAGTGATTTTCCCCTGCACGCTTCCTTTGTGCCCTTTGTCGTGCAGACTGGACACTACCTGGCGGGATTTGAAGAAACTACGCCCAGCCTGGCCGCCGGTACGGCGATCCCGCTTCGCAAGACGCGAGACCAGAGCACAGCCGCCGACGTAATCGGACCAGGCGGCAAGCACGAACTATCGCTCAATGACGCATCGCGCGCGATGAGCTACACCCTGCTCGAGGACGGCTTTTACGAAATACAGCGTGCGGACCACCGCCGTCTTCTCGCCGCCGTTCATGCCGACCGCAGGGAATCGGACCTGCGCCCTGCCCCCGACGAAACGCTCGATTTGTGGCGCAATACTGGAGATAGTCAGCCGGCCGTGCAGTCCGGCGGCATAGAGAAGCAAACGCGGCCCTGGAGTCTTTGGCGTTACGCCATGTTCCTGGTGCTGTTGGCTGCCGTTATGGAGTCTATTTTTGCAAGGCGATACCTGAAGGAGGAGAAGCCGGCCGTATGACAGCTCTGGATCAGGTTAATGCTTATCTACGCGGGCTCGAGCTCCGGCTTCGGCTGTTCGCGGCTTCGCGCGGCGCTGCCATTATCGCGGCGCTCGCTCTTGTTCTAACCATTGTTCTTGTTTGGATCGGCAATCGGTATGAGTTTGCTGCTCATATCATTTCCCCTCTGCGCATCCTGCTCTTTTCCGCTATTGCTTTCGCGGTCTCGTTCGCCCTCGCCGCGCCCTTGCTGAAATTGAATCGCGGGCGCGTCACCCGTCTGGCCGAGCAGCGCATTCCGCAGTTCCAGGAAGGGCTGCTGACTGCGTCCGAACGCTCCGATAGCTCCAATCCTTTTACCGAGCTCGTCGCCGAGGATGCGCTCACTATTGCGCGCCAGCATCCTCCGGAGAAACTCGCGCCCCACCGCGCCTTGTTCGCCTGGATCGGGTCCGGCGTGGTCGCGGCCGCCATTCTGATTTGGCTGATTGCCGCCGGTCCCGGCTATTGGGGGTACGGCGCCGGCTTGCTGTGGACCGGTACTGGCAGCCCGGACAAACGGCCCTTATACGACGTCAAGGTGCAGCCCGGAAACGCCACCATCCGCCGCAAATCGGATCAGATGATCACCGCTCGCCTGCTTGGATTCTCCGCTCGCAATGTCACCCTGCACGCGAGATATGAAGGCACAACTAAATGGGAAACCACGCCGATGCAGCCTGCCGCTCAAGGTTACCGTTTCCTTTTTGCCGGGCTTTCCGATGCAGTCGAATACTACGTCCAAGCCGACGCCGCCGTTTCCCGTAATTTCAAAATTTCGGTGAAAGATTTGCCAGCTGTGCGTCGAGTCAAGGCCACCATTCATTTTCCATCCCAGCTTCATCTCCAGGATGTCGCGCAAGATCCTGGAGGAGATATTCGTGCCGTAATCGGCAGTAAAGCGGATGTTGCAGTACTCACTGACCGTCCGCTTGCCCGCGGCGTTCTGGTTCTCGAAGATGGATCGAAAGTGGAGCTCAAACACGCGGAAGGAAACTGGCTCACAGCAACGCTTCCCATCAATAAACAGAGCTCCTACCACGTCGCCGCTATCGACGGAGCAGATGCTATTCGCATCAGTGACGACTGGTTTATCGAAGCCAAAAAGGACGAGCCACCCTCGATTCGCATCGCGCGACCTGGACGCGACCCGCACGTCAGCCCCATCGAAGAGGTACCCGTTTCGGTGGAAGCGGCCGACGATTTCGGCGTCGAAGCGCTCGACCTGCATTACTCAATCAATGGGGGAACTGAACAAACGGTGCCGCTACTCAGGAATAGGGGTGCCAAAGATGCTCGAGGCACAACTACCCTCTATTTGGAGAAGTACAAGCTACAACCAGGCGATCTCATCAGCCTTTATGCCACCGCGCGAGATGCCAACACCACCTCTCGCAGTGACATCCTATTCGCGCAAACCGAACCGTTTGACCTTAAGTTCAGCCAATCCCAGGCGAGCGGAATGGGGATGGGGATGGGAATGGGCGACCAGGACAACATCTCAGAGCGTCAAAAGCAGGTGATCGCCGCCACCTTTAACGAGCTTAAGGATCCTGCGAAGGCTCGTGCGGCCCTGCAAGAGGACGCGCGCTTCCTGTCCGATCTGGAGAGTAAGATCGGAGATCAGGCAAAGACTCTCGCCGAGCGCATGGGCAATCGCGAGCTGACCGGCACTAGCGCGGAATTCGAAAACTTTTCGAAGATCATGACGCAAGCCTCCCAACAGACGGGGGAGGCGATCTCCGAACTGAAATCGGCGAAATGGCGCGACGCGCTTCCTCCTGAACAAAAGGTTTTGCAATCGCTCTTGCGAGCCGAAGCGATGTTCCGCGATATTCAGGTTGCGTTCGGCTCCAACGCAGGCGGGATGGGCGGCAGTGGCGCGCAGCGTGATCTCGCGCGTATGTTCGATCTCGAGCTGGATACCTCGAAGAATCAGTACGAGACCCAGCAATCGGCATCTCAAGCGGCCAGCGAACAGCAGAAGGCCGTGGACGAAGCCTTCGAGCGCCTGCAAATGCTCGCGCGTCGTCAGCAGGAGCTCGCTGCGCAAAACAACCAAGAGAAGCCGTTCGAGCAGCGCTGGCAGGAAGAACAATTGCGTCGTGAAGCCGAGCAGCTTCGTCAGCAGATGGAACAACTCGCCCAAAACTCGCAAAGTCAGGGGCAGTCGTCGAACTCGCAATCAGGTCAGCAGAGTGCCTCATCCGCTGGGCGTAACCAGTCTCGCGCCGGAAACGGCGGGCGTTCCATGCAGCAGAACCAGGAACTCGCCCGCGCCATGCAGCAGACCACAGATGCTCTGCGCCGCGCGGAGGACGAGATGCGCAAGGCTGTCAGCGAGCACGACGCAGCCGCTCAACAGCGGGCCGCCGCGCAGCTTGCCGCTGCCGAGGATTCGCTGAACCGCGCTCTCCATCAGCGCGCGGGCAGTTCCGTCGGAGACATGGCTCAACGCGCGCAGCAGTTGGCGGAAGCGCAACGGAATCTGGCAAACCGTATGAAGCAACTGTACGGGCAGTCCGGCTCGAGCGGGGATGCTTCTTCTGAAAGCGAGATGCCGGCTATGAATGATCCGGAGAATCCCGGCTACGGCTCGATGTACCGCCGTCGCTATTGGCAGCAGCTCTCCGAGCCAAAGCGCCCGGCCACCGAACAGGAAAAAGCCTTGGCCGGGGAAAATGAGAAGCTCTCGGATCAGGTTGAGCGGCTCCAGCGCGACATGCAACAGGAAGAGCAGAGCCTGGCCGCTACCCAGCCGGATGCTGCCTCAAAATTGCGCAGCGCGCTTTCCAACGCGGAGCAGGAAGAGCTCGCTCTCCGCCTGCGCAAGAACTCGGAATGGATGCGCGACGGCTTCGGCGACCGCAACTTGGAGATGGAGGATGGCATCACGAAGGGTATAGAGCAGCTCAGCCGCGAGTTGCGGGACGCCGAGCAAGCCGCGAGCTCGTCCGGCCGAAACCAGAGCGGCGCAGATCGGGAAGCCGAGCAGGCTCTTTCCCAAATTCGCGCCATGCGCGACATGCTGCAGCAAGCTGAGGAAAATCAGCAGGGCGGCCCGACAGGCGCGAGTAACGGCCAAGACACGCAGCAGGCGCAAAGCGGGCAGTACAGCCCGTATGGTGGCATTGGTCAACCCGGGATCAATCAGCGCGGCATTGAACGTCGCGGTCTGCAAGATGCCATCGCGCAACTGTACGCCTATCGCCGTCGCATCGATCCGAACGATCGAACGCTTGGTAACTATATAGATGGCACGCTCGGCTACTTGCGCGATCTGAACGCGAATCCGGACGTGCTCGATGCCACGGTCAGTCACGATGCCGTCGCCAGCCTAGAGCGCTTGGAAGTGGAACTGAGCCGGCGCGCCGGCCAGCCATCTGCGCTTGCTGCTAGAACCACCTCGCCTGAAGCCGCTCCGGAGAAGTACCGCCAAGCCGTCGCCGAATACTTTAAGAAGCTCAGCCAGCCGAAGTAGACTCGAACACACGCTTATCGCTTGTAACCGGTTTGCTTCATGTACTGCGCGAGGGCTTCATACTGGTCCGTTGCAATAAAGTTCACTCCTGCGTCAAGGGCCGCTTTCCAGCGAATCTGCACAGCTTTGAGCGATCCGAAATTGTAATCGCTTCCCCAGCCTCTCTCGTCCGCCTGCTGGAATCCGTCGAGCGTGTAAAAGCGTATCCAGAACCCGAGCTGGTGCGCGTGCTTCACCACGGCCTTCAGCCTCTCGTCTTTTGCCGTTGTCCACTCGCCGGCATTAATTTCGCCGCCTTCCTCCACCACATACCAGGAATTGTTCCACCAGCGGCGATAGTTCGTCGGCCGCTCGCTCAAAAGCTTTTCGGGAGGCAGCGTGGCCAAAAGATGACGTCGCTGCTCATCGTTCTCCGCGCTTAATGTAGCGGTATGAGCGGACCCGAACAGGCGTAGCTGCGCCCCGATCGGTTGCTCCTTGAAAAACAATTCTTCCTGTGCATCCGAATCTTCCGTTATGACCAGCAACGGCCTTCGCTCAATCGGGCTCAAGTCACGCGGATCGCTATTTTTCTTCGCAGTGCTGATCCACGATTCATGCTTGCCCAGCAGGTTCCAGACCGTGTGCAGAACCGGCGGCTGCTCGTCCTTGAAGTCGAAATGCAGAATGATTAGCGGCCATTTGTCCGGATGATTCTCTCGTAGTGCTTGCTCGATAATCGACTTGACGCGTTCAAAAAAGTAGTGCTCCAGCGGCGGTTCATTCCCGGTTGGATGAGGCGTATGACTGACCACCACGCGGCCGCGTCCGTTCGCCGGGTCGACATACCACGCTAAATCCTGCTCAATCGACACAGGGAATCCAGTGGACAGCGCGCGGTTGATACGGTCCGTCCACTTGCCGTCGTAGGGATAACAGTTGTGGCCATCGAGGATAGGCCGGTTCTGGTTCAAGAAGTCGAGTCCCTGCGCGAATGCGCCGCTCACGCAAATAAATACTGCGGCATACGTGCAAATCGCCCTTATCACCATGAGACAGTTATTCTAGCCTTCAGGTCTGCGCCGCATGGCCGTTTCCATTAAGGACATCGCCCGTCTCGCCGGTGTTTCGCATTCCACCGTATCGCGAGCGCTCCGCGGAAGTCCCCTCATTCCCGCCGATACCGCGTTACGCATTCAGCGAATCGCTAGTGAAACCGGCTACACGGCGAGCGCAATCGCAAGAAGCCTCGTCACTAGAAAAACGCACGTCATTGGAATCGTCGTCACCACCATCGCGGATCCGTTCAACGGCGAAGTGGTGGCGGGAATCGAAGAGACCGCGAACCAGCACGGCTATTCCGTTATTCTTGCGAACTCGCAAGCGGAATCTGAGCGAGAGCTCACCGTCGCCCGCTTGTTTCAGGAACAGCGCGTAGATGGAATCATCGTCGCTTCCTCCCGCGTAGGCGCCCTCTATCAGCCATTGCTCGTCGAAATCGATATACCTCTGGTTCTTCTGAACAATCAGCACCCGAGTAAATTCATTCACTCTGTTTCCATCGACAACTATGTCGGCGCTCTCGAGGCAACGCGCCATCTGCTCGCGCTTGGCCACCGTCGAATCGCCTATGTTGGTGACAACTTCGGTCTGGACTCCGATATCGAGCGCTTTCGCGGATTCAGGAAAGCGATGTCCAGCGCAGGCTTGAGCTTTTCACCGGAGTCGATCGTCAGGGGCGATGGTAAGCCTGAGCGCGCCGCGAAAGAATCCCGTGCGCTCTTCGCTCTCAAGAGCCGCCCCACAGCGATCTTCTGCTATAACGACATGTCCGCGCTCGGAGTGATGAAGGAAGCCGCGCGACATGGTCTTCGAGTACCGGAACATTTGTCCGTCGCCGGTTTTGACGATCTCTTCTTTGCTGAGCTGCTCTCGCCGGCACTCACCACAGTGCGTCAGCCGAAGCGGGAATTAGGCCGCCGTGCGATGCAGCTTCTACTTGATGTTTTGGCCGGAAATCCAATCAAACCAACGATTAGGGTGAAAGGTGAGTTGATCGTCCGCGATTCGACCGCGCCACCTACCAGGCGATCTGGTCCGGGAAAAACTCGCTCACTAAGTCCTCGTAATACGGCCGGATCTCTTTGATGTTTGGCCGCTCCAGACCCTTCGAATACAAATCGTACGGGTTAAACTTCCGGACCCATTCGAACATTTTCTGATCGTGATCGTTCATCAGGTGCTGGTACGCTCCATGCTTGTGCGCCGGATAGAACGAATGATAACGGAGCATGTATTGCGCAGGCTCGGGCAGGTACTTTCGGGTGACCGTATAAATGTATTCGTCGTGGCCCCAAGATAGGTGCACGTTATCGAGCCCGCAGTTTGGCTCATAGATACCGTACTTGGTCTGATACTCAGGAACTTTGCTGTCGGGGTTGGCCGCAAAAAACTCCGGGAACACAATCTGATCCGAATAGGCGCAGCCAACCGGGAACGTATCCCCGACCACGGCCCATTGCGGCTCTCCATAGAGGCACAGAACTTTGCCCAAATCATGGACGAAACCGGTCAGCACCATCCAGCGTGGATGTCCTTCTTTGCGGATGGCTTCTGACGTCTGGAGCAGATGCTCAATCTGTGTCACATCGGTATCGGGATCGCTATCGTCCACCAGAGTGTTCAAGTACTCCGCCATGTCCCAGATGCTGCGGGGCTGGCGTGTGAGACCGCCGTACTGCGCTTTCTTCTCCTTCACGAACTCTAGCGTCTGGTACGCATGGTTCTGCCGGTAGAACTCGGTCACAGTCGGATTCGCGTCTGCTTTGTAGTTCCGGAACTCCTCTTCCGACTTCCCCTGTTTGTACCGCGTGGCGACAAAATCGTCCCACTCCTCGAGTTCTTTCAGCGGTTCGTGACTCACAATTGCGCTCATGGCAACAGTTCCTCTCCAGCCATTATGCACACGTGTGCACGCCCACTGCAACCGGCGCTGTAGCGACAGTCCGCGCCCGCTTCGCCATTCTGAGCGAGTGGAATTAATTTTCGAGATTCGAGACGCGGAGGAGGGCGGCTATTTCGCTCGCGCACTTGGCCACGCCATCTTTACGCAGGCAGAAACCTGGGAGGAACTTCGCAGCAACGTCCTTGAGGCAACCACGCTGCATTTCGAAAACGCCTCGATACATCCGCGGCTCGTGCAACTACATTACGTAAAAGACGAATTGATTCCAGTCGAAGCTGCAGGAAGCTGCCGCACGGCGTATCTGCGGATCGCCTGGCTCGTGGGCTGGAACACCTCGGCTACCGTGTGATCCGGCAAAAGGGCAGTCATGTCAGGCTGGTCCCTTGTCATAATCCGCTGAAAAAACCGGTACGCTTCATGGCATCCTTTCTGAAGTTGCGGAGATGAGAGCAGCCAGCGTGGAGTCCATCGTTGAATTGCTTTAAAGGCCGTTGCTGAGCCCGCGAGACAGAATTCCATCGCACATCGAGTACCATTACAGGTTCGGATCTAATATCGGATCTTATTGATGATTCAGCTATCTGGTGTTTGGCAGGAGACCTGGACCAATTTCGAACACGTTGCCATCGCCTATTTGCTCACGGCCAGCATTGGGTGGGAGCGCGAACAGCAGGCCCATAGTGCCGGTGTGCGTACATTTCCGATCGTCGGCATGGCAAGTTGCGGATATCTCCTGCTATTGAGCAATCAGCCGGACCTTGCCGCTCAGTCGCGCCTCTTGCAGGGTCTGATCACCGGAATTGGCTTTATCGGTGGCGGCGCAATTCTGAAGGAAGGCACCACTGTGAAAGGCACCGCGACAGCAGCCAGCGTCTGGAACGCGGGTGTAATCGGCGCCGCGGTCGCTATGAATCACTTTGGAATTGCGATCACGCTTTCTCTTCTGAACCTGTTCACCTTGCGTGCCTTGTTGCCGCTCAAAAAATGGCTCGACCGTAAGGACCGCCCAGCTTCCAACTAGCCGCCTGACCCGCCCGAGGACTGTACACGCTCGCGTCTATGATAAATTCGGCGCAGTGGAGGTAAAGCAATGGCCCACTACTCCAGACGTGAGTTCCTGAAGACTGGATTCGCGGCAGGCGCTCTCGCCGGTGCCGGAACCCTGCCGGCGATAGCAGCGGAACACCAGACCGCCACTGATTGGGTGACGCTCGGAAAATCCGACGTCAAAGTGACCCGTCTTGCCTTCGGCACTGGAACTATCAGCGGGGAAGTCCAGCGGGAACTGGGACAAGACCAGTTCACTCGGCTCGTGCGCTATGCCTACGATCGCGGAATTCGTTTCTTTGAGACTGCCGAGTCCTATCAGGAAATGCACCAGATGCTCGGCGTGGCGCTGAAGGGTATTCCGCGCGATAGTTACCGGCTTATGTCTAAGGTGACCACGCGTGAAGGCACCGATCCCCAGGAGAAGATTGACGAGTTGCGCAAACTCGCGAATACCGAATACTTCGACATAATGCTGCTCCACTGGCAGCATGTAGCGTCCTGGCCTACCGACAGCGCGCGCTGGCAGGACGGAATTCTCGAAGCCCAATCGAAAAAGGCTGTCATCGCGCATGGTGCGTCGGTTCACGGGCTCCCCGCGCTGCGCCAAGTCCCGGACAACAAGTGGCTCCAAATCGCAATGATCCGCATGAACCATAAGGGTGTCGCCATGGACGCCGAGGATTATGCCACGCATGGATTAGGCAACGTGAACGAGGTAGTCATGCACGTGAAACAGGCCCGGACAGACGGAATGGGCGTCATCAGTATGAAACTGGTCGGCGAGGGCAGGTTTACAAGCCGTGAGGATCGCAAAGCCGCGATGAGGTTCGCGTTCCGAAACGCGGGTGTCCAGAGCGTGACGGTTGGCTATAAGAACACAGGGGAGATCGACGAGGCTATCGAAAACCTAAACTTGGCCCTCGCCTGATCAAGTCTGCGAGCCGACCGCTCCGGCCGCTTTGGCCATACTCTACCTCCGGCGCCCATGCTCGAGGATCACACTCTCGCAGTTCGTTAGACTAATCGCTTGACCCCAACCTCCATGCGACGTTCCTTTTGCAGTTTTCTAATCCTAACTGTGCTGGCGCTTCCCTCCTTTGCGTGGTGGGAGACCGGACATCAGGCGATCGCCCGTATCGCCGCCGCGCATCTCGATCCAGTGGCCCGAGCGAGAATCGCGAATCTCCTCGATGTCTCCGACAACCCCGACGCGGTAGCGGATGCGCTGGCCCGGATTTCAACCTGGGCCGATGAGGCGCGCAACGAAACGAAAACCGGCGAGTGGCACTATACGAACCTGGCTCTGCAGGACTCGAAATCTGACATTTCTCTACGCTGCAAGGACGACAATTGCGCCACTGCCCGCATTGAATTATTTGCCGCCCAGCTTGCAGGAAAGCGCCCCGGTGGACGCTGGAGCGATCTGGATGCCTTGCGTTTCCTGGTGCATTTCCTGGGAGACATTCATCAGCCCTTGCATGCAGTCTCAAATGCCGATCGGGGCGGTAATTGCGAGCGGTTAGATCTTCCCGTCGGCAGGGCGCAAAACCTGCATGCACTCTGGGATGGAGAAATTGTCAACGCCATCAACTCGAACGACAAAGCTCTCGCTTCTGCCATGGATACCGACATTCAGGCCATGCCTGCCGGAGAGAGGAGCGAGGCAGCAGCGGGCAATTCGGATGATTGGACCTGGACTTCGCATGAACTTGCAGTCAAAAACATCTATCAGCGCCTGCAGATTCCCACCGAGCCGGTACAGTTCCCGGCGGACTGCAAGGATGCGCCCGAGGCAATTACCGGCCGCGAGCTGCACGTTAACTCTTCCTATATCGACGAAATGAAGCCCATCGTGCGCAGCCAGATCGCCAAAGCCGGCCTCCGGCTCGCGCGCATTTTGAACGAATCGTTCGCTGAGACTAGCGCCAAACGCTATCTGGATCTGGAGGATTTGAATCGCTTGCGGGATGTGGAGGACCCGCAGGTTTCGCCCGAGGGCAATTGGGTTGCCTACACAGTGCGAAGCGTCGACAAGGAAGCAGATAAGAACGTCACCCACGTCTGGATGACCGCTTGGGACGGCAGCCAGACCCTGCAACTCACGTTCGATTCGGAATCGGAGAGCTCGCCCCGCTGGAGTCCCGACGGCAAATATCTGTCCTTCGTATCGTCACGTCCGGGGAAGGCCAAAGGATCGCAGGTTTGGATCATGGACCGGCGCGGCGGTGAAGCGCAGCAGCTCACCGATCTGAAGAACATGAATCTTACGGAGCATGAGTGGTCGTCGGACAGCAAGAAGCTGCTGCTAGTGTTACAGGAAAAGCAAGAGCCCGATGCGGACGAGACGAAGCCGGCTACTCCGCCCAAGCCGCCGAAACCGATTGTGATCGACCGTTACCACTTCAAAGAGGACATGGCCGGTTATCTGGGCCCCAAGCACAATCACATTTACCTGTTCGATATCGCCAGCCACAAGCTCGATCAGATCACCAAGGACGATTTCGACGAAACGGACGCGCGCTGGTCGCCCGATGGAACCAAAATCGCCTTTATTTCGAATCAGGACAAAGATCCCGATAGAACCGAGAACAGCGACGTGTTCGTGGTGGACGCGCGGCCAGGCGCAACGCCGCGCAAGCTGACCAATTTCCCCGGTCCCGATACCGGCCGCCTCGCCTGGAGTCCCGATGGCAGCCTGATCGCGTACATGCAAGGGCTCGATCAAAAGTACAGCGCCTACCAGATGCCGCGGCTGGCAGTCGTTCCTGCTGACGGGGGCACCGCCCGAGTCCTCACCACGCAGTTCGACCGTCCCGTCTCGTTCCCCGCCTTCGCTGCCGACGGGAAATCCGTTGTGTTCATCGCCTCAGATGATCAATCGGAGTATCCGGCGCAAGTTTCAGTGCGCGGCGGTGCCGCCGAACGGCTCGTAGGTGGGAAGTTCGTGGCTTCCGATTTGTCGAGCAGCGGAGGGCATACGGCACTCCTCGTTTCGAGCGACGATTCGCCGCATGAAGTCTTCGGCCTGGAGGGAGGATCGCTTCGCAAGCTGACCACACAAAACGATGCGCTTCTGGCGGGAATCAAGCTGGGCGCAACCGAAGATCTCCGCTTCCAATCGCCGGACGGGGTGGAAGTACACGGACTGCTTACCAAGCCCTTTGGATTCGAGTCTGGGAAAAAATATCCGCTGCTGCTGCGCATCCATGGCGGCCCGAACGGCCAGAATGGACACGCCTTCAGCTTCGAAAATCAGTTTTTCGCCGCGAACGGCTACCTCGTGTTGAACGTGAACTATCGCGGCAGCGCAGGGCGCGGCGAAAGATTCCAGCAGGCCATTTTCGCCGACTGGGGACATAAAGAAGTAATCGATCTGCTCGCCGGTGTCGATTGCGTGCTCAAGATGGGCATAGCTGATCCCGCGCGCCTGGGCATTGGCGGCTGGAGCTACGGCGGCATCCTCACCGATTACACCATCGCTACCGATAACCGTTTCAAGGCCGCCATCAGCGGAGCGGGAAGCGCCAACCAGATCTCGATGTATGGCATCGACCAGTATGTTTTTCAATACGACACCGAGCTCGGCCCGCCTTGGAAAAACCCGGATGCCTGGGTCAAAGTGTCTTACCCGTTCTTTCATGCCGACCGTATCCACACGCCCACGCTGTTTATGGGCGGCGATAAGGATTTCAATGTTCCGCTTGTCGGCGGCGAGCAGATGTATGAAGCACTGAAAGCTCTGAAGGTTCCCACCGAGCTGGTGGTGTACCCAGGGCAGTTCCACGGCTTCACCCGTCCCAGCTTCATCTGCGACCGCTACCAGCGCTATCTCGCCTGGTATGACAAATATGTGAAACCTCCGAGTTCCTGAGCCTTTCGAGCAGCGACTCATCGCTGCTCCTCAACGCTTTCGCGCCCACCTGCGTATTACAAGTGGATGCTTCCGATGGCCAAAAAGCTATGACAGTCCCCTGGGCGGGCTCGTTCGACATGGAGCAGACCCTGTGCCGTCAGTTGGTCAGCAGGGCAAAGGCGGGCGATGCCGCCGCTTTCGAACGCATAGTGGCGCTCAACGAGCGAACCGTTCTGCGCGTTGCGCGGCGCTTGTTGGCTAGCAGTGAAGAAGCCAAGGATGCCGCCCAAGAAGTATTCATTCGTCTTCACCGCGGGCTGGCTCGATTTGATGAGACGAAGGATCTCGCGCCCTGGCTATATCGGGTGACAGTGAACATCTGCCGCGATTTCAAACGCCGGACGAAAGTGGATATTCCGCTCGAATCAGCAGCGCAGACGGCTGCGAATTCGCGAACTCCGGAGCAGTCGGTAATGCTCTCTGAGCAGTACGAGATGGTGTTGGATGCACTGGCGGCACTGTCCCAACGTGAGCGGGAAGCAATTGTTCTGCGCGATCTGGAAGGATGCCCGACCAGCGAAGTGGCCAGCATGCTGGGTTCTTCCGAGACCACCGTCCGCTCACAGCTTTCCACGGGGCGCATGAAGATAAAGAAACTTTTGGCCGATCGAATGTGGAGGCGAGCGTGACGGAACACATTTCCGAAGAGCGGCTCGCGCTCTATGCGGCGAGAGACTTGCCGGCCCGTGAAACCGCGAGCGTTGAAACGCACCTGCGCTGCTGTGGCGAATGCCAGGCGTTGGTGACTGAGTATCAAGACGCGCAGGCGTTTCTCACCGAGTCTGTCGAAGACCCGAGCCCCGACGAATTGCGGCGGCTCCGCGACGGAATCGCCCACGAGCTGACAAGTGTCGGGCACCACGCTCCGGCCCCGTGGCTCTGGCCCGCGCTTCTTACTCCAGCATTGGCGTTGACCTTGATATTCGTTACGACCTGGCAGCGGCTCGTATACCCGCGCCATAGCCGCGAAGAATCGACCGGTCAAGTGATCGTTCCTCAAACAATCCCGGCCCTGCCGGCTCTACCAACGCCGCGGCTCGAAACAGTCGCCTTGCCGAAGAAAGCTGTCCGCCCCACGGCAGGACTTCGTACCGTCGCCTTGCTCCAGCGGGCGGACGAATCGCCATTCATTAAGATGACGACTCCTGATCCGAACGTAGTCATCCTCTGGCAAGCCTCCGAAAGAATTCAATAATCGCTATGAAGACTTTTTTTTGCGCATCGCTCTTGCTCATCCCGGTACTTGCTCTCCCGCAAAACACGGAGGTGCAAACGGTAACTGGTTCCGTACCCTCCGCCAAAGTGACGAAGATTGTCCGGGTTCACCATGGTAATGCCCGGAACCTAGCTGAACTGGCGGCGCACGGCAGCAACGTAAGTGCAGCCGCCGACAACGCGCTGCAGGCGATCGTTCTAACCGGCAACACCTCCGATGTTTCCTCGGTAGAGCAGATGGTCAAGGAACTTGACACGGCAGCGGCCTCATCGCGTGACTTCGAACTCACGATTTGGGCAATTGGCGGGTCGAACGATCCTGAATCTGCCCCCGAAGGGCAGATCCCCGAATCGATCGCGCCGGTAGTGAAGCAATTGAGAGCGATCTTCCCTTACAAGACCTATGACGTCCTGAGCACAATGCTAATCCGCTCGCGCGAAGGGACGAGCGCCGGCAACGGCGGTGTGATGCACGCCTTCTCGAAGACTCCTTCGGCCCCTTTCCCAAGCACGTATAACGTGCACTACGCCGACAGCACGGTTTCGATGGATGAACGCACGGCCCTGATTCATTTACACGATTTCCGCTTTGTTACGCATGTGCCCGTGGGCTCAGGCAGCCAATGGCAAAACGAAGAGGTGAGCATTCAGACCGATGTCGACCTGCGCGACGGCCAAAAAGTTGTGGTCGGTAAGTCGAATGTCGGAAGCAGCGACTCGGCTCTGTTTGTCGTGCTGTCAGCGCGCTTGGTCCAATAGACGGCGCTGCTCAAACCTGCACCGGAGCTTCGCTGGGAGCCCGCACTGCTCCGGGCAGTACCACCTCAAAGCGCGAGCCTTTGCCGGGCTCACTCTCCACATGTATTTCTCCGCCGTGCGCTCGCACGATGGCCGAAACGAAACTTAATCCCAAGCCCAGGCCCTTTTCCGGATTCGGATCGGGTACGCGATAGAAGCGATCAAAAATGTGCGGCAGATGATCTTTCGGAATGCCCACACCCGAATCCTCCACAATCAGACGCACCATGTTTCCCGTCTGCTCCGCGCAGGCGCGCACCCAGCCTCCGTCGGGCGTGTACTTGATGGCGTTTGATAGAAGGTTCGTTACCACCCGCTCGATCTGTGTGCGGTCCACGTCGCAAAGAACGGGTCCACGCGTGGTGTGGCTCAGGTGGACGTTGTGCGCTTCGGCTGGAATTTGAAACTGATCGACCAGATCTTCAACCAGGCGCTGCATGTCCACCATGGCCTTATTCATCGGAATCTGGCCTGTCTCAGACTGAGATAGCAGCAGCAAGGCCCGTACAAGATTCGAGAGCCGCTCGACGTCTTGCAAGGCGTTCTCGATCGCTTCCTGCAACTGCTCCTTGCGCGTGGCCGTGAACAGCGCGACTTCGAGCTGCCCTTGAATCGCTGTTAGCGGCGTTCGCAGCTCATGAGAAACATCGGTCGAGAACCGGCGGATCTGCTCAAACGAGAACTTGAGTCGCCGGCTCATCTGATTAAAGGAGCCGATCAATCGGTCGAGCTCATCATCGGCGCCCCGCTTCGGAATCTGCAGTCCTAGATTCGAACCCGTGATCTCCTGTGCTGCGGTTTCGACGGACTGTAGAGCTCGCAAGGCTTTGCCGGCTGAATACCAGCTCACCAGGGCGCAGGCGAAAAGAGCAATCGGGAAGAAAATCAGATAATTTCTCCGGAAACGCCGGATCAACGACTCATCCCCCGCCAGGCTGCGACCTTCCGCCACATACCACTTGGCCCCTGTATCGTCCACCATCGCTCCGCTGATGATCTGATACGGAACCTTGTCAGCGGCGATAAAGGTCTTCAGGTACGGCTCTTTGGAGGTC
The DNA here is from genome assembly GCA_019244055.1 of Acidobacteriaceae bacterium. Lineage (GTDB taxonomy): Bacteria > Acidobacteriota > Terriglobia > Bryobacterales > Bryobacteraceae > Bog-105. The sequence goes on from JAFATG010000268.1 coordinate 112,242, forward strand.
TCGATTATTTGGAGCTCACGTCGAATCTCTTTCTGATCGTAGAGTCCCCTCAACGCGGGATCGGGCGATCCCCGCCATGGTTCGCCGTCTTCGTTAGCGATCACAAAAACTGTCATCAGCCGCCCGACCGTCGCCTGTTCTTCGGGGTCCGATGGATCTTCGAACCAATACGGCTTCCCCTCCCCGTCGAAATGCAAATAGCCGCGCATTGCCCCGAGTTCTTCCCGCAAAACCTGCTCGCTCTGCGTTGCCAGCAAACTGCGGAGCGTAGTGGTACCAATTACGCCGACTCCCGCCAATACCAGCGCGAGCAGCGCCAAAAACGTACTAGCTAGACGGAAGCGGAGCGTGCGGAAAAGCTTGATGTTCCGAAGCTTGGCCCACAACATAACGACGTCACGTGGCCGATATCTCTGGAGACGCGGCCAGTTGATTCTCGGGTGCGTCCAGCATGTAGCCGATCCCGCGCACAGTGTGAATCATCTTGATGGGAAACTTATCGTCGATCTTGCTGCGTAGATGCCGGATATAGACGTCCACAATGTTCGTCAGGCCGTCATAATCCATGTCCCACACATGTTCGACGATCATCGTTCGGCTGAGAGGACGTCCCCGGTTACGCATCATGTACTCGAGAATGCTGAACTCTTTCGGCGCAAGCTCGATGTTGTCGTTGTTCCGCGTCACCTTCCGGCGGATGCAATCGAGACTCAAATCGCCCACCTGCAGCTTCTCGGGAGTGGGTTGCCCGCGTCTCAGCAGCACGCGAGTGCGCGCCAGCAGCTCCACGAATGCAAATGGTTTCACCAGGTAATCGTCCGCGCCTTGCTCCAGTCCCTTCACTCTCTCATCCACCGAATCGCGCGCACTCAGAATCAAAACCGGAGGTATCGTCTTGCGATTCTTGATCTTCTGCAAAACTTGCAGGCCGTCGATATCCGGCAATCCGAGGTCGAGCACTACCAGGTCGTATTCGGTCGAATGCACCCTTTCAATGGCGTCGGTTCCCGTATGCACTACGTCCACGGCGTAACCGGCGCTCTGCAAGCCACGCGAGAGGAAATCGGCAATCCGCTTCTCATCTTCCACTACGAGTAATCGCATGGGTTACTTAAAGGACACTGCTGACTAAAGTCTAACGAAGAACGGGCGGAACAGCCGCTCCCGCGATTCAATCTCCGGAGGCGCGCCGTGGCAGCGGCACCGGGCTCGGCTTGAAAACCTGCCAGATCGATCGGTAGCCCGTCTGGCCCAGCAGTCGGAAGCGCGTTTGACCCAACGAGATGAACGTCATGAGAACCAGCAACACCGCCGTGAAGGTGAGCACCTGCGGAACGGAAAGCCCCTCTTTCCAGATCCCGAACCATCGCCCATATACGAGCTCGATGTGTACCCAGTAAACGATGAGGGATGTTGTGCCAAGCTGCCGGAAGAAACTCCAGCGATTCCCCGCGCCATAGTTTACCCATAGGAACGCGACCGAAAGCAGGCAGAGAACCGTTCCCAGCTTGATCAGAATCTGCGCTGGGCTGTTCAGCCAGAATTCGCTCTTTGGGTAGATTGAGTACGGCAGATTCGAGAAGTATTGCGCCGTAAGAGCGAGCCCCAGTCCAATAACCAGGCACCACAGCATGAGCCGTTCGATTCCGTCTTTGCCGACCGTGCGCAAAATGCTTCCGGCTGCCATTCCGAATGCAAGGTACGAAGCCCAGGGAAAGAATCCGAAGTAGTTGTAGCTCGGGAAGAAGTACGCGTGGATCAGCTTGGGAACGCCTGATGGATCGATCATGCTAACCACCGGCGATAGCCCGGCGATTACAAATCCGAGAATCGTACACAACTTGATCCGCTCCCGCGTGCTAAATACGGCCATTGGGGTGAACAGAAGCATCGCCATTCCCATGCAGTTCAGAATGTCCACGCGCAAAATCTCGCCGGCTGGGCTGGTCGGGAAACCAAATACGTAGAGCTGCAGCCGGAACAAGAACGCAATCAGGAAGAGATAGCGCGATCTTTTCAGAGCCGCAACAATCCGCTTCCAGCCTGTTTCGCCTTGCTTTTCGCGGCTGTGCATAAGAAATGCGAAGGTGATTCCAGTTAGGAAGAGAAAGATGGCTGGAGGCAGTCCGCCGAAGAACTGCGAAAGCATGAACGGGCCTTTCGGGCGCAGGTCGGCTCGCGTAAATGAATCAAACGTGTGGCCCTGTATCATCACGACGGCCGCGAGCCCTCGCGTCCAATCGATAAAGGCCAGCCTGCCCGCCGCTGATGTTTTCTGCTCGTTCATGTTTGTCTGGGCGCGTTCAACAAAGCCGCCTTCGCATCAGCTTTGCTTCTTAGCTCCAGAAGGCAGCTTTAATTCCAAAGTGCCCTTCATTGGCGGATTGATCTTAACATTTGTGTAAGTGACAATACGGTAATTTCCGGAAGGTTCGAAAAACTGCTGTTGTACCGGATATCCAGCATTATTCGGCACCCAGATTTCGATCTTGCTCAGGTGCTCCTTGATCTTCGGATCCTTCGGGATGAGAAGTAATTTTGTCGTATCTTGCCCGGCAATCTTTTCAGAGCCGTCGGCACTGATATCGTAGCTCTGCGCCAGTTCTTTGCCTGACGATCCAAACCCTAGCAGTAGAAACTGATTGAGCACGTCAGTATTCTTTCCAACGTCGTAGTCCTGGTAGCTCTTGAGATTCGGATAGTAAATGCGCACGATTTTCCCGAGAAACCCGATTTCCCGGGCATCGGTCTGGCCGGAGAAATCGAGAATGGCGCGCACGCCGCCATTCTTCACGCGCTGAATCTTGAGCGTGCCGTTTTCGACGGTCGTGTCCCCGATGATCGCGGTGAGCGTCTTCATCTGTACGTCCGCGGACATGCCGCGAAAGGTAGGCGCGGCTTGATCCATGCGCGCCAAAACGGCGTTCACGTCCTGCGATTGAGCAAGAGCGGTGGATACCAGAACACACAGTGGCAGCAGAGTTCTCATCGATCTATTTAAGACGTGGTTTCTAACGGGCAGTGTACGCGATGAAGCCTTTGATTTCTCCTGCGGCTTCATCTCGAATCGGTTCCACGCGAACCACTTGCCAGGTTTTCCCTGTCCGTTCTCGAATCAATTCTTCTGCTCGCTTCGTCCGTGCAGGTTCGGGTACGTCTTCGAGTAGCTCGGTTGCAATGAACACCCGGTCCGAGCCGTGCAGCGATGACATCAGGACGACACTCGCCGCTCTGGGTTGATCGCGAAACCACGCGCGTGGCGTTGCAAAAATGAACAGCAGAATCAGCGCGACAACAACGTCGTACTGCCACGAGGCCCGGGCGAAGTCCCAGAAAACTAAACGCCTTCCTAAGCCCGCCACTAGTAGCAGCTTATCATCTGGAGGGCAGATCCTTGATCGGGGTGCCCTCTGCGCCTGGCCTCGTAGGCCGCCTAATCAATCGAAGTTCGTTTGCCAATTTGGGGGGTGGCCTTCAGCCCTGCCGAGGACTTAGGGCAGTACTTGCCCGCAGAGACGCTGAAGAGCTGGCGCGCGATAAAATCATTCTCCACAGAAAGGAGTTCACGTGTGTCCTTTCCTGATATCAGTGGCCGTTTCCAATTTCAGACGCGCGTCGTGGGGAACATCACCTACAAAGAGGGCTCAGGCGAGTTAGGCGTCCCGGGCCAGGTTCTTACGCACCGAAGCGTGAGCGCTCAGCGTGCCATATCAACGGCGACCGGGGAGCATGCCGGCCATCTTATTGGCATTCAATTCGGCCCGCCTGGCGATGAGCGCAACATGAGCATACAGAATCCCAATATGAACACATTCGCCCCGCGAGCATTGCAGAACGCCTTCCGCGGTCCCGGTGGTAATTATCATGACCTAGAATCCCGATGGGCCGCACTTCTCAAGCAGGGATATCGGATTACTGTGCTTGTGCGCGACAAATTCCGCGCCGGGGAAGATCGCCCGTTCTCGCGCTATGTCGAATGGGAACAAATAGCCCCTAATGGCACCCGCCAGGCTAAGCTCTCGCTGGAATTCGGCAACTTTAGTTCGCCCCAAAGCCGCACCGCAATTGGCCGTTGAGCGCTCGGCCCTTGCCTGCGAGTCCGCATGGCCCACATGCGTGCTTTACGAGCGCCCCATTGTAGTTTCAGCGTGCGGCAATCCTGCTATCGTTTGATCGTGAAGTACCTTGCCGTCCTGGTGCTGGCTGTTTTTGTGCCGCTCGGCTGCCGCGGATCCGATGACGGATGGACCCTGGTCCGCAGCCCCCATTTCCATGTTTACTCTCAGCTCGGCGAGCATGATGGCCGATCGATCGGCCTGACACTCGAGCAGCTACGAGCGTTCTTCCTCACATCCGGCGCGCTCGGAGCGCATGCCGCTCTCGAAAATGACCGCGCCGTTCGAGTGCTCCAATTCGCCACGACGTCTGCATATGCTTCTTTCCGTCCTCGCGCATCCGCTGATGCGTTCTTCCTCGGCTCGGAAGCGGTCAACTATATCGTCCTTGCACCCTCCGGACCGAATCGCCCACGCACGCTTGCGCATGAATACGCCCACCTCGTCCTGCACTCGGCCTGCATTCATGTTCCTCCCTGGTTTGCTGAAGGGATCGCCGAGGTTTTCTCGAGCCTGGACATCACGGCGCGTGAATCGCTCCTTGGGGGCGACCTCCCGGCCCGCTCTCAAGTACTTCGGAATCACGCCCTCATCCCCCTCGACAAACTACTTACGATGGCCGAGGACGATCCTCTTCGATCCCGCCGCGACGATGCCGGCATCTTCTACGCCGAGAGTTGGGAACTCACGCACATGCTCCTTTTCTCGCCGCAATACAGCCCCAAAGCAGGAGCGCTCTGGGCCGCTTTCAACTCAGGCGCAATCGATGGACCGGCGCTCGCGTCCATCTACGGGCGTTCGATCGAGACCATCGAGTCTGACCTCCGGGCGTGGATCGACGCGCCGAAATCGGCAATGCCTCTGCCCGGCATACCCGTTCAGGATTACCCTCTGCACGCCTCGAGCGTAAACCAAGCGGACTCCGATTCCGTTTTGGCGGCGCTGGTACTGGCATCGGGCGATCTCGACCGCGCCCAAGCTGTCTATCGAACCTTGCAGACGGAGCGCACTTCGGATCCCGCTGTTCCCGCCACACTAGGGTCCATTGCGCTGCGGAAGCACGACGAGGTCAAGGCGATTCTCGAATGGAAGCGTGCCTTCGACCTCGGCGTCACAGATCCGGTGCTCTGCTATCAATACGCAAACCTGCTCCAAAACGCGCACGCCCCCGACGATCAGATCGCAGCCGCCCTACGGCGCGCGATCGAACTCAAACCCGGCTACGATGATGCACGCTTCAGGCTTGCCCTGCTCGAAAACAGCCGCGAGAACTACGGCGCGGCGCTCGACCAGCTACGCGCCATGCGATCCGTGCCCCGCGTGCGAGCCTACACGTACTGGCTCACGATCGCCTCCGCGCTTCTCGAAACCGATCAGAGACCGCAAGCCAAAGCTGCCGCAGAGAAGGCGATCGCATTCGCGGCGACGCCCGACCAACGGGACGCCGCAGCCTTATTGGAACTCGATACGGAAACCGACATGACGGTCCAATTTGCGCGTGATAGTAAAGGCAATCTGCAGATGGTCACGAGCCGTAAGCCGCACGGGGAGAAGGGCTGGAATCCATTCATCGAGCTCGGTGACCAGATTCGAACGGTAACGGGCCCGATACGCAAGGTCGAGTGCACCGCGGGCGCGATCACGGGATTCGAAATCGGCGACACCACAGCTCCGGTTCGCGTCTCGCTGCCCGATCCATCCCACCTTCTGATCGAAGGCGGTAAGGCGGAATTCTACTGCGGCGCCGAAGACGGCAGGAGAGTGACAATCCAATACGCTGCAAAACCGGTTCAAGATGGAATCCAAGGAACCCTGCGCGGCATGCATTTCGAGTCCGCGGCGAGCCACTAGGTCGCGAAGTTCTTGAGCGCTGCGGAACGTCTTCGCACTCGCGGGGCATGAGCGCACACATCACCACGACGTCTGCCGGGCCATTCAGATCCTGCCGGTAGAGGAACACGCCCCCGCCGCACGGAATCTCGCAAGGCCGACTACACCTCGCTGTCGAGACTGATTGACGCAAGCGCGTCGATCATTACGCAGACCCGGCGGGTCTGTCCGGATCGCCCGTTACACGACCGCAATGGACACTGAAGCGCCGAGTTAACCTGAGCGTCAGGACCTCGCTATGGTCGAATGACCAACATCCCTCGCTCAGTGAGAGATCCTCGCACCGCTAGAGCCTACGGAAAGGAGAGCTTATCTATGTCGCGAAAAACGATTTCTACCGGTGTGGTACACGAAGTTCCCGCAGATTTAAAAAAAGCACTTACATCCGACCCGGAAGCCTTAACAGCATGGGAGGATATTAAGCCCCTGGCACGCAACGAGTGGATATGTTGGATTGAGTCAGCTAAAAAAGCAGAAACTAGAAGCCGCCGGATTGAGTGGGGCTGTTCAAGCCTTAAGGATGGAAAACGACGCCCCTGTTGTTGGCCCGGATGCGCCCACCGCTAATTCCAAGATCGTCAAACTGGACGTTGGGACCGGCTGGACTCCGCCAACTTCCGGTTTGTCTGCGATGCGATCGCGATCCGGAAATGATGGTTAGCAGGATGGCTAAATCGTTGAGGGGAGGCGGCGAACTGAGACTTTCAACTTTGGGGCGTTCAGATTGTGACAACCAAGCCGTCGTGTGCCACCTCATATCCGTACAGCCAAGCAAAGGCGAGCAAGTCGGGGTGTGCCGGATTACCTTCATGAGCGATATGTGTCGCAAAGACCCTGGCATCGGGACGCAAGAGGCCTTCCGAACGCATTCGCGCTATGTGCTCGATTACCTGGTAGGCGCTGAGATGGTCAGTGCCGGATTGTTCGGGGCCATACGTGTGATCCAGAATTACAACATTAAATCTCATCCTATGATGGCGCAAAGCCTCCCAAGTTTGTTCGAAGAGTGTTCCCGTGTCAGTACCGTAAAATAGAGCGCGGCCGCCTGCTTCAATTGCATACAGCATCGCTCCCATTCCCGGCGCATGGTTGGCGGGAAAGGCCATTACGGAATACGGACCCACCGTGAAGTATTCCAAGGGCTGGATCTGATGAATCTTCAAGTTGAGGTATTTCTCCGCTTCGGGCGACAACAGGCCGTACCCAGCAAGGTCCCTTTCAAACGTATGGGCAGCTCGTTCCGCGGTCTCGCGAGAAGCGTAAAAATTCAGAATAGGCCGCGCCGACCACACCATACTTGGGACTCCGAGACAGGAGATGGGACAAGTCCAGATGATCTGCGTGCGGATGGGTCTGCAGGCAATATCGCACGTTCTCCAACGAACAAGCGTGCATGTGCGACGCCGCCATTATATCGGGGCCGAGATCGATGAGCAAATCATCATTGATCACCGCAGCTGAACGTTTCCTCAAACTCGGCCCACGTAGCGCCCGTGCTTTGGCACAGTTTCTGCACTTGCAGAAGGCTTCTGGGAAAGCATTCGCAGCGGAGGTCCCAAGGAACGTGATGATCATCTTGCTTGGCGGTATCTCCGATCCAAATCACTCCAGCTCGCCGCCCAACTCTCGCCTATCGCCTCGTTCTCCTAGCCATCGGCTGCCTTTCGACCTACACGCGGCGTCAGAATGCGCGCAACGCGGCTTTCCCGTTGTGACCGGGTAGGCTTACGTCTCCTAGAAATCGGGCGACAGGCACGCCCTTGCTAATATGTCACAACACTTGGTATGAAGCGTCTTTTTGCGGTTTTTCTCGTTATCTCGGACGTCGTGACCGCATCCAACTTTCAGCCCGCTGGCGCGATCTTGCTGCGATGATCACGCGCAAAGGCATCATGGTGGATATGGCGCACGACAAGCATATCCGGGGTGTTGCGTTAAGCGTGAAAGGCGACTCCATGTTTTGCACACTCGCAAAAGACACAGCCAACCTATCGCGCGGACAGACGCGAAATTCGCATCGCACGGAAAAGCAGCTACCAATGCTGGGCGATAGGCACCCCTATTGGTGGCGGAGCCCGTGCTGCCATCGCCATTCTCGTCTTCAAATGCTAGCGCGGTTCTGGGGACTTTATCGCGCATTTCGTCGACTAGGCGAGTCCCATGAGCGACTTGGTCTAATTGCACTAGTCGAACTTTACCATTGGAAATAATGACGGCTCAACCGGCACTGCCATCCTTGCTTTGGAACGCCCTTAGTGGGTTAGAGCAGGCGTATACAGTACAGGGCGCTGGCCGCCCTGGAATGCCGTGCCTTGATCTCTGGGCGAATCTTCTTCGGGCAATTAACGCGCAAGGAACTGATCTTCGTGAAATGCCGGCGCTCGTTCGCTTGTCCAAGCGAGCTGTGAGGACGAGAATAGCGACCGCCATTAGAGGTGGATGGGTCCAGCAGTTCGAAACCGGGCGAGGCCAAGCCACAGTACAGCTCACATTGCGTGGGGCGGATGTCGCCATTCGTTGGAAGTCACTGCGGATCGCCGCTGAAGAACAGTGGTGCGCACAGGTAGGTACGGAACCAGCACTCGTGCTCCGCAAGGCGCTGGAGAATATGGTTGCCGCGCTGCCGTTGGAACACCCGCACTACCCAGCGAGCTATGGGGCAGCAGACGCGAGCATCACCGGCAGCAACGGAAAGGACTGGAAAGCGGTCCCGCGCCGGCAGCGAGACATCGTTTCGGATCTGCCGTTATCCGCGCTGGTCTCACAAACCCTCGTTGCCTTTGCCATAGAGTACGAGGAGTTGGCGCCGGTTGCGCTCTTCCTGAGCACATCTGTGATCAACCGCATCCCTCTGGAAGGACGGCCACTGCGCGGGCTCGGCGGACTCGGTTGGCGTCTCGGCGCTCGTCCGTCACGGCTTTCTTTACGCAAGTGGCAAGCGCCGGCACGAAACAGTACACCTTACGCAAAAGGGCGCGGCGGTAGGCGAAGCGTTTGATCAGCAAATGCAGGCGGTCGAAACCCGATGGCGTAACCGATTCGGTCACAAGCCGATCGTGGCATTGCGCCGAGCTTTGGAAGTGGTGACAGAAACGGCTGGCCCTGCCACGATTGCTCCTTGATGAGGTGCCCAGTCGAATAACTCATTTCTTTTGTCGATCGATGCTAAATCGCTAAGTCACTGATCGAGCCCAGATACGGAACGACAAGCCCGTTGCGGTCAGGTTCCGGATCGCCCGTTACACGACCGCAATGGACACTGAAGCGCCGAGTTAACCTGAGCGTCAGGACCTCGCTATGGCCGAACGACCAACGTCCTTCGCTCAGCGAGAGATCCTCGCACCGCTGGAGCCTACGGAAAGGAGAGCTTATCTATGTCGCGAAAAACGATTTTCTAGCGGTGTGGTACACGAAGTTCCCGCAGATTTAAAAAAAGCACTTACATCCGACCCGGAAGCCTTAACAGCATGGGAGGATATTACGCCCCTCGCACGCAACGAGTGGATATGTTGGATTGAGTCAGCTAAAAAAGCAGAAACTAGAAGCCGCCGGATCGAGTGGGGCTGTTCAAGCCTTAAGGATGGAAAACGACGCCCCTGTTGTCGGCCCGGATGCGCCCACCGCTAATTCCAAGATCGTCAAACTGGACGTTGGGACCGCGGACTTGAGTCCGCCAACTTCCGGTTTACGCGTCATCCGCCCGTGGGCGATGCGCGTTCGCTGCGGAAAAAAACAAGAGACAGGGGCCGCGCCGGCGATGAAGTCAATGCCACACGGCTGTTTTGTCTAACTCCGAAGCATTCGCGGAACAAATTCGAACGGCCCGACCTTCAGTACAGTTTGGAGGAACGCACGTGACGAAACGAAATGGTGTTTGGCTGGTTTTGCTCTTGCTTTTAATGACGGCTGGCGCTTGGGCGGCGGATGTCACGGGCAAGTGGGACGTCAGGTTGACCGCTGCTGCTTTGTGAGGCTCACGGCAAGGCAACGTTGACGCAACAAGGTGGTCGCGTCAGTGGATGGCTCGGACCGGAAGGTGATCCGTTTCCAATCACCGGCACCGTTAAAGGAGACAAGCTCATGATCGAGACGCATCCCCAGGAAGGACGCACGGTTGCCTTCTCTAAGGCGGAGTTGACCATCAACGGCGACAAGATGTCCGGCACGATGGATACAGATAAAGGAATAATCGAATTGGTGCGGAGCAAGTAATATACGGCACGCCGGAGCGCAACGATTGATCACGTGCGACACCTAGCCCGCTTCTCCCGCAGGTCAAAGCGCGGCTCCTACTTTGACCCAGCACTGGATAGTCGGCTACTCTTCCATTAGGACCGGAACATGTCGGAGCGGCCAAGTTCCAGTTAGCGCCTCATCTTTCCATAGCCTGCTACGTTTTTGAAATCTGCGGATTCCGTAGCGCCGTTTTACTGCTCTTCAACTTGGCCTCCCGAGATGGAGCTATGGATGCTTTGCCACCCGATGGAGTTTCGCATGCTCAGGATTCCTCGCCGGATTTACGAGTTGCTGTGCTCACAATGCCCGCTCTCACAGACCGACTTCGCCCCGCAGAGGCTTGACCAGCAAGATTATCGCTTCATACATCTGCGACTCAGAGGGCGAACTCGTGCTCGACATGCGTTTAAATCAGTTCCTGCTTATTAGAGCTATTTAGTACCTGTGACTTCAGGTGAATCGGCTCGGGCGAAGAGAGCTCTTAGATCCTGTGTAAGTCGAGTGAGGGCGCGCTCAAAGTTCGTGTCCCGGTTCTTCTGCAGTTCGGGGGGTCGGCGTTTTCGCTAAAGCCCCAGAGAGCGATCCGCGTTTTCGGGTCGAGGATTTGCAGTTCGAGAACCGGGTGGCCCTCTTTGATCGACGGGCAGACCACATGAATCTGGAAGACGAGATCGGCATCGCTGGGTGTGAGCACCAGTTCGAACCGACCCCAGTCTTTCAGCGCCGAGTAGAGCCCATCGTATGCGGTGGGAACTGCTGCGCTGACCTGCCCGTGCCGGAGCGGCTGCCCGATTCCGAAGTTGAATCCGGGACTGTTGAAGTTCTGGCATTCTCCGCCCATATTGGACACAAAAACGCGTTTGCCAGCTCCGATCTGAGTCGGGACGGGCGCCGCGCCGTGTTGATCGGCAGCGAACGCAGGTAGGCATGGAACTATGGACAGGGCAACAAAGGCGCAAACTTGACGGAACACGTCGCTCATCCTCGTACCCAGCTTAAGCCGGTTGTAAGATTATCGGAACCGCATATCGAAATCGGGGCAGCGTGACATTCTGATCACCAGATCGCAATTGTGAATTCCGCATAGAAGACGGCATTGAGCGAAACCTGGCGGAGTTGGTGGGCTGAGCGAAGGCAGCATCAGATGAGCTCATCCGGTCCAGCCGTGCACAACTCCGCTGAAATCAGTCGAAACGGCGAATGCGCCTGGGCTGAGGTGCCGTAGTTGTTCCGAGCGGTTTGAGGCATAGTTGTCGGAATGGACTTCGATTCAACTTCCGGTTTGCGCGTCTTTCTGCAGTAATCACACAGATCCAGCCGACAATCAAGAAAGTGGAGTTCAGTCCTGCCTTAAGGCGACGAGGGCGTCTACGCGGGATGCCCTACGAGCCGGGATCAGCGTAGCCAGAAGACCAGCAGCTACCGATACAGACACTGCCGCCGAGATGACCAGCGGATCGAAGCTTGGAACGTCGAAAAGCATACCGGCAACGGAACGTAGTGCTAGCGCGGTCCCAATAAGCCCGGCAGTTGCTCCGATAAGGACCATCGACAATCCCTGTTTCAGGAACAGCGCAACGATCTGGTTCGGCCGGGCTCCCAGCGCTACCCGCACTCCTATCTCCGGAACCCGCTGGTTCACAAAGAACGCGATCAAACCGTAAGTTCCTACGCCAGCCAACAGCAGCGCCGTAACGCCGAAGAAGAGTAACAGGGCAGCTTCTAGGCGGGCGCGGTCCGCCAAGTCATGTATATCGCTCTGCATTGTCTTGACTTGAAACGGCAACGAGCGGTCCAGATCACTAGCAGCATCTCGGACCCATATGCCTGACGGTGCCAACCGCCGGAATCCTCCCATAAGTATGAACGTGAGCGCCAACCCCAGCATGCCGCCCAGCGCCGAGATCACGAGACTTTCTGTAAGCGCTTGTCTTAGCAGCCGCATCCTCCCGGCGCCCAGAGCTATGCGCACGGCGATCTCGCGTTGCCGGCTTGCCGAGCGAGCCAACAAGAGGCCCCCCACGTTGGCGCACGCAATAATGACAACCAGCCAAACGGACCCGAACAACATGATCGAGCTTCGGCGGGCGCTTGGTGTTTGTATTTGCACGAGAGGTTCGAGACTGAAATGAACCTGGGATCGGAGAAATGCCGGCGCATGCGCCACAAAGTCGGTGACTAGACTTCGTAGTCGCCACTTGGCCTGTTCCAGACTTATGTCGGGACTGAGACGGCCGATAACGTGTAACGGCACGCCCGGTCCAGGGTCTGCCACGTTTAGCGCTTGGGGCATTACGATATCGGCTTGCCCCAAATCCGGAAGCTCAAAATTCTGCGGCAATACTCCAACGACCCTGCTCTGCGCGCCATCGATGTTCACTAACCTCCCCGGTACTAGTTGGTCGCCACCGAATCGGCCCTTCCAGAAGGCGTACGATATCAGGACAGCCCTCGCTCCATTTGGCCCGTCCTCATCCGAGGTGAAGTTTCGGCCAAGTTGCGGCATTACACCTAGGGTCGGCAGAAGATTAGCATCGATCAGGGCACAATTCAACCGTATCGGATTTCTTTCGGTAAGATCGCACGGCGCGGCACCCATCCATGCCCCCAGCCGGAGAAACGAGCCTGTTTCACGCTGCCAGGCCCGGTAAGCAGGTGCAAACATAAACTCGTAATGCATCGTTGGCAACCTGAAGCCGAGAGAAACTAATTGTTCCGGCGAAGCGTATGGCATCCCTCTAAACAGCAATCGGTCGACTGCGCTAAACACAGCGGTTGTCGATCCAATCCCGAGTCCCAGAATTACTACCGCCGTAACTGCAAATCCAGGATTGTGCCACAGGGAACGGAGTCCATACCGCGTGTCGGCACAAAAGTCCTCCAGCCAGTTAAGGCCGCGCACGTCCCGGCACCTCTCCCGTACGCGTAACAAATTCTCCATTGAACGCAACGCTGCCCGGCGCGCCTCATCTTCTGTCAGTCCCGATTCAAGATTGTTCTGAATCTCAAAATCTAAATGGTTTTCAAGTTCGGTATCGAGTTCTTCATCTGTCTGCCGGCGGCAAAACAGAGACCGACATCTAAGCTTTAGCGTTGTCAGCAGTTGTACGCTCATATTTTCGACGGGGCGCACGAATGACAACTGAGATCGCGCCGGAGAGGCGGTCCCAGCGGTCGGCTTCCCGTGCTAGCGCCTTTTTTCCCGCGGCTGTCAACGAGTAGAACTTGACCCTGCGCTGCGTCTCACTCAACTTCCATTCGGATCGGATCCATCCCTGCTGTTCGAGCTTATGCAGCGCCGGGTACAGCGAACCTGGACCTACCTGCAGCACGTCCTTGGACATTTGCCTGAGCCGTTGCGCCACGGCCCAACCGTGCATCGGCTCAAGAGCAACAACTTTCAGGATCAGGAGGTCCAGAGTGCCCTGCACTAGATCATTTGGTTTGCTCATGAGTTTGTTAAGTATACACTAGATATCGGTCTTCGATATCGGATACCGATAAAAGAAGGGGAATATGAAGAATCTACTCAGAGCTGTCCCATTAGTTGCGATTACGCTGGGCGTACTTGTGGCAAGCGACGCTGCAAAGGTGGAAGGCACCTGGAAAGGAGATATGACAGGCGACTCTGGATCCGCAGTGCCGATCAGTTCCAGTTGAAGCAAACGGGAATGAGGTGACTGGCACCGCTGGTCCTGAAGGGGCCGCATTCCCTATCACTGGCGGTCGAATCGAGGGCAATCACCTTACATTTTCGGTCGGTAAGAGTCCCGAACCCGTCTGGAACTTTGACTTGACGGTCTCCGACAAATTGCTGCGCGGCACCGGAAGCGGCACAAAAGAGGGTCAATCGATAGGCACGACTCAAGTAGAGATGTCTCTCGACAATGGTCATTAAGAGAGACCGCGCGATCATGCAAGCAACTGAAGCCGGGGTTCGTTTCGTTAAACGCAAGCGGGTGCTGTATGTACCTAGCGAGTTGCTTGAATGTAAGTCGAGTGAGGAGGCGCGTGGTGTACAAAAAGCTGAACTCAAGGAACGTTGATTCAGAGAACAACCATGGAGGCTCCTCAACAGACATATGTATGACATCGGACTCGACGTTCACAAGAAGACGATCAGCGGTTGCGTGAAGGACGTAGGCGGGACGTCTTCCACTCGGAGATTGCATTCAATGGTTCACAAGCTCGGACTGCATAAAAGAACGATCTCGCAAACAAGATCCGCTCTTTGCAAAAAGCCGACCCTATGGCGGCCTTCGCCTTGAATGTCCAAGTATGTTTGGTTTCGCGCTCGAGCAGCGGAGCATCCGCAAAACTGCTGATGAATGCCTCACTTGTCTCCGGCATCCATATGGAGTGAATAAGAGTCGCACTTACCTTCTCCTGGGCCTCGGAACTGCTGCTGGAGCGTTGTTAGGCCGTCTTCTGCCCGTCGTCTTCGCCAACGCAAGCGGCGTAGCGCAGGGCCTCGCCGGGCTAGATCCTTTTGCTCAACTCATTCAACAACATCGAACATTGCTTTCGGTGTTGGACAAGATGGAACACTTGACGGCACCCGACTGGGCCAAACGCAGACTCTTGTTTCTTGCCCTTAAGCGAACGATTGGGAAACACGCGCTGGCGGAAGAGAATGTTGTGTACCCGCTCCTGAAAACTCAAGCTGAAAGGCACGAATCCACACAGAAGCTGTATCGCGAGCACGCGAGCATGAAAATTCATATCTTCGAGTTGGAGGTGGCCATACGTAGTACTGACGAGTGGCGTGATGCTGTTCGCGCTCTTCGCAGTGAAATCGAACCGCATGCGCGAGAGGAAGAACAGACGGAGTTCCCCCGCTTGCGGGAGTTGCTGGACAAAAAAGGGGCCACTCAACTGAATCGTAAGATCCGTCAAGAAGAAGCGTTGGTCATCTAGCGTCGGACCGAAACGCCAAGCTGAACGATACCCGCGAC
The DNA here is from genome assembly GCA_019244055.1 of Acidobacteriaceae bacterium. GTDB lineage: Bacteria > Acidobacteriota > Terriglobia > Bryobacterales > Bryobacteraceae > Bog-105. The sequence continues at coordinate 127,438 of JAFATG010000268.1, forward strand.
ATAGAGGCTAGAAAGTGTTGGCCTCGATCCTTGTGTCCGGGTTGCGCGTCAGAGCTTGCGCTCGCTCAGCGACGTAGCCATTCTTCCAATAGAACCGGTTGAACGAGGAGGTGGTCGCGGCGCGTGGGAGATTAGGATAGCGTATTTTCATGAGGCCACGACCCTGGTTCAAGAAAGGCCGCCTGCTCGCGGCCACAGGCCTGGTCATCGTGTGTGCCTTTCCCGCGTTTTCTGGGCAGCCCTGTGCCGGCTGTCACCCCAAAGAAGTGCAGGGTTTTCTGGCGACGCCGATGGCCCATTCCATGGGACCGCCTGGGCGGGGACCTTCCGGCACGTTCTACCACAGCGTTTCCGGCACTCGCTTCACCATCCGTTCATCCACCGATCACATGACCCAGCGGATGGAGCGTGACGGTCTCGCCTCGCAGTACCCCATAGCCTATTCGGTCGGCTCCGGGGCGCATGCCGTCGCTTATCTCATCCAGGTTGGCAACCACCTGTTTGAGTCGCCGTTGAGCTATTACGCAGCGTTCGGATGGGGAATGTCACCCGGGTACGAGAATTTAAAGGCTCCGGATTTCTACCGGGCTGTCCGGCCGCAGTGCCTCTTTTGCCACGTTGGGGAGGCGCTTCCGATAGCCGGTACATTAAACGCGTACCGCAACCCGCCGTTTGCAGCGGAAGCAATCACCTGCGAGCGATGCCACGGACCCGCGACGGCGCACCTCCGCAATCCAGTGCCTGGATCGATCATCAATCCTGCAAAGCTCCCATCGCGCGCCCGCGACAGCGTTTGCGAGCAGTGCCACTTGAGCGGCGAAGTGGGCATTCCGAATCCTGGCAAACAGATTACTGATTTTCACGCTGGTGAGAATCTCGAAGACGTCTACACCGTTTACGTTTATGAGTCGTCGCGAGGCGCTGCGCACCCGAACGCTCTCACGATCATCAGCCAGTCGCAGCAACTCGCGTTGAGTGAATGTGCGCGGAAGAGCGGGGATAAGCTCTGGTGCGGCACTTGCCACGATCCGCACGCGCTTCCGAAGGATCCAGTCGCCTATTTTCGCGCCCGCTGTCTCCAGTGCCACGGTGCGGCGCTTTTGGCATCGCATCCCAAGCCCAACCAGAATTGCTTCGGCTGCCACATGCCGCGCCTGCCAGCAGGGCGAGGCGGGCACACCATCTTCACCGACCATCGCATCGCCATCTATACCGCGCGAGAACTGGCCGAACTGCGTGCCGCGTCCCTTTTGAACGGCAGCGCCCCGGCAACCAATGACGATGAGCTGGTACCGTGGCACAATCCGCCGTCCCAGTTTGCGGAACGCAACTTGGGCCTTGCCTATGCACGGGTCGGCGGCCAGTTGGAGTCGTTTCCGTTCGTTCGCCGCGGTTATCAGCTATTGCTTTCGGCGTCGAACGATTTTCCGAACGATCCCGTTTTGCTGAGGGCGATGGGCAAGATTATAAGTGGGACAAAAGCAGAGGCAGACGCGGAGGCCCTATTCGACAAAGCACTTGCCGTCGAACCCAACTCAGCTTTGGTTTATGATGACATGGCTTTTGCCGCGGAAAACGCCGGAGACAATGAGAGCGCGATCAAATATCTTGAGAAGACATTGCAGCTCGATGCTTTGCTCGTAGCTCCTTACGAGCATCTCGCCCGGCTTTATGCCGCCAATCACCAATTGGCGCTCGCACACCAAACTTACGTACGCTTCCTTAAGGCTTTCCCGGGAAACATCGAAGCCAAGCGGGACGTGCTTCGCAGCTCCGACGATTTCCACACCGATAACGCCAAGCCGGACGCCCCGCCATCACGACCGTGAGGCGGCAGCGTTGCCGGGTGTCCGTTGTCGGGGCTCATCAATGAAGGATGCCCGTGCGCGCCCCACTCGTGGAGGCAGAGCAAGACAGTTCCATCTGCATCGATGATTTGCCCAAAGTCGTCATGGGCAGGGAGGGTAGCAGGCTGACCAAACAGCGCCTGGTACCACCTGAAGCTTCCCGGCACGTCGCCTACACCTATGATCGTCCACGTTCGCTTCATCGGGTCCCCCTCTGACTGGAATCCGCCTTTGGGTCGCTATCTCCGATAACTAAGTAGATTCAGGCCGGAAGACAGCGATCAACTCGCTCGTCCACCTCAAGAAGACTCACCGGAAGGGAAGATGTCAAACTATGTCCTACTTAGAGCCAATTGGCCCCGGAGCTAGTGCGCCCACAGTTACGCAATCATCGCCTCAAAATTGGTCTCCTGAAAACGATCAAAGCGTTAACAACTATATCCAGGACGCCATGAAGCACGCCCATGGCCTCGGGAATCACCGGCAAAACCGGCCAATGAGGTGATTACGGACCCTGGCGCCGAGTCGGTAATCATAACGGTCCCGGAACCGCAGCCGAGTCGCAGTCGATCGGCCAGCGTCTGTGAGCAGTACCGGGAGCTGATCGAACTCGGGCTGTCGCGTGGCCGCAATGCCAAGGCGATCTGGCAGGATCTAGTCGAGGGTCACGGTTTCACTGCCGGTCGGCCGCCAGAAGCTTACGCGAAGGCTTGGCGGAGATGTTCACCGTCCAGCGGTTGCAACTTTCGCCTTCGCTGTACAAATGCCTTGGGACCACCAACGTGATTGAGAGTCCGCAAAGTGGCGTGCAAAAGAGAACTCATAATGTCACTCGTTGGCGCGATGCCGCCATGGTCGAGCGCTGGGTCGCTTCGGCTTGGCTACTTACTGAAA
>JAFATG010000271.1 GCA_019244055.1 Acidobacteriaceae bacterium
CGTGAGATATCCGGGCTAAGTGCGTAGAGCCTGTTGGCGGGATCGCTCAGCTGATGTCACCGAATTGGTGCGGATGAGAGGACTTGAACCTCCACGCCGTTGCCGGCACTAGAACCTGAATCTAGCGCGTCTGCCAATTCCGCCACATCCGCAAAGCTGGGAACGATTTCCAGTGTAATACAACATGCTACGATCGCGCCCAAGATGCTTCGAATCTCTGTTCTTGCCCTTCTAGGCCTATCTGGCCTTTTTCTCGCGCGCACGGAAGGCGCTGAACCTGTGCACCTGATCCTCGATACCGATATCGGGAACGACGTCGATGACGCGCTCGCGCTTGCCATGATTCATGCGCTACAGAATCGCGCAGAAGTTCAACTACTCGCCGTCACAATCACCAAAGATAACCGTTATGCGGCGCCCTTCGTTGACCTGGTGAACACGTTTTACGGGCGACCCGACATTCCGATCGGCGTGGTGCGAGATGGAAAGACAAAGGACGATTCGGCCATGCTTCAAGTTCCCGCCGAGGAACGCGATGCAGCCGGGAAGCCGTTGTATTCTCACCGTCTGCGAGATGGGTCGGAGGCGGCGGAGGCCGTCCAGTTGCTAACGAGCATCCTCTCGCGCCAACCCGATGAATCAGTTACGATCGCGCAGATTGGGTTCAGCACGAACCTCGCCCGCCTGCTGGATTCGCCTGGAGGATCGGAATTGATAAAGCGCAAAGTGAAGGTCCTTTGCTTGATGGCAGGCAATTTCGAAAAGCCGCAGCCCGAGTACAACGTCTATACCGATCCGGAATCGGCGAAGATCCTGTTTGACAAATGGCCGACACCAATGATCTTCAGCGGCTTCGAGATCGGTCTTCAGGTTCCGTTCCCTTATGAGGCGGTCGCGTTGGATTTCGGCTACGTAGCCCATCATCCGATTGCGGAGGCGTACCGGCTCTATGTCAAGAAGCCCGAGGATCATCCGAATTGGGATTCGACAGCAGTCCTCGAGGCGATTCTGCCCGACCGTGGGTATTTCGATTTATCCTCGCCTGGTCGCGTGGCCCTCGGCCCAACGAGTACAACCGTTTTTACTCCCGATGCGCATGGCAATTGCCGCTATTTGATCACCAAGCCCGATCAACTCGCGCGCGTCCGTCAATTGATTGCCGATTTGGTAACCGAGCCGCCGCAAGGAATCGCTAGCGCCGCGCTCGCTCGTCGGGTCGTGTTTTAGCGCGCGCGACGAGCGGGCGTTCGCTCGCCAGCTAAAATCAAAGAAATGCCAACCTCTTCCACGGGCGCAAAATCCGCCGTACCCGCTAGCCGTTCGCCTTGGCTTACGGCCGCCCTTGCCTGGTTTGTGCCGGGGTCGGGCCATTTCCTCTTAGGTCGCCGGGGCCGCGCGGTCATCGTGTTCGTGACTGTTCTCATCCCGTTCGTAATCGGGCTGCTGATGCGTGGAACCATGTTTCAGCCGACGGCCGCCGGGGACGTACTCTCTCGTCTCATTCAATGGGGTGGCTTGATCGGCGATCTCGCCGTCGGACTGCCATACTTCCTCGCTGTCTGGTTGGGATATGCGCCGCCAGATACCGCCAGCCACAACACCGACTATGGCTCGAAGCTGCTGGTCGCGGCTGGGCTTCTTAATATACTTGCGGCGGTGGATGTCTACGAAATAGCCACGAATCAGAAGGATTAGCAGATGAAGATTTCTCTTAACCATTTCCAAATTGCCATTCTGTTCGCGGCAGTTTCGAGCGTAATGCTCGGTCTGGTGACCAAACGAACGGATCGGGAGCGGTTACGCTACGGCCTGTACTGCTTCGGCTGTTTCCTAGCTGCTCTGTTCGGAATCGGCTGGTTTATGCATTTCCTGCACGGCTAAAGAGCGCGAGTAATTTGATCTCTGCATGAAAACGTTCTACATCGAAACGTTCGGGTGCCAGATGAATGCACACGACTCCGAAAAGGTTGTGGGCACGCTGCTGGAGAAGGGCTACACGCAGGTCGAAGAACCCGGGCAAGCTCATCTGGTCCTCTACAACACGTGCAGCATTCGCGACAAGGCGGAGCAGAAGGTGTTTAGCCGGCTCCAACAATTCAAACGCGAAGCGGGGAGAGGAAAGGTTTTTGGCGTGCTGGGATGTGTGGCCCAGCAGGAAGGCGAGCGAATCTTCGACCGTGCTCCCCACGTCAGCCTGGTTGCCGGCTCTGCAAGCTACACCCGGCTTCCTGACATGCTGGTGCAACTCGAGGCCGGCAATCGGCGGGTTACCGGCTTAGACTTGAACACCACCGAAACGTTCGACACCCCTTTCACTCGACGCGATAATCCGCACCGGGCTTACATTACGATTATTGAAGGATGCGACAAGGCCTGCGCCTACTGTGTAGTGCCGTTCACGCGCGGGCCCGAGCGCAGCCGCACCAGCGAGAGTGTGATTCGCGAGGCGAGATCTCTCGCCGAACTGGGCTATACAGAGATTCAGCTCCTGGGCCAGAATGTCAACAGCTACCGCGATCCATCTCATGCCGGTTGGGATTTCGCTCGTCTGCTAGCGGAAACCGGCAAGATTCCCGGAATCCGGCGCGTCCGGTTCACTACGTCGCACCCGCGGGACTTTGTGCGGCCCATCGTACAGGCGATCGATGAGAACGAACTCCTCTGTGATCATGTTCACCTGCCCGTACAATCCGGTTCGTCCGAGGTGCTGTCGCGCATGCAGCGTCTTTATACGCGTGACGAATACATGCGTCGAATCGAATGGATAAAGAACGCCAGGCGTGACATCGCGATCACGACGGATATCATCGTAGGATTTCCTGGCGAGACCGAAGCCGAATTTGAAGCGACCCTACGATTGGCCGAAGAAGTCGAATATGATTCGATGTTCATCTTCAAGTATTCCAAGCGGCCGAAAACATCTGCTCTACAATACGAGGATCACATCCCCGAGGAAGAAAAGACCCGACGTCTAATGGTGCTGCAAGAGCGGCAGCGGGCAACTCAGCTTCGCCGGAATGCAGCCTACATCGGAACGGTCCAGGAAGTCCACGTTGAAGGCTATAACCTTGCCACACGGCAGTGGATCGGGCGCACGACTCAGAATAAGACGCTGAATTTCTATGAGCCGGATTTACCGGTCCCGGCAGACGGCAAGACGTTAGTTGGCCAATATTTGGATGTGTTAGTGACCCGCTCCGGGCCGAACAGTCTGGCTGGCGAACGTGCCGCTTCGCCACCGGTGCAGTAGCGTGGTAATAGGAGCGTGGTCCGGAGCCACGCGAGCCGGGAGCGTAAGAGGATTGGAGGCGAACGTGGAAGTAGAGATGAAGATTCGCGGTTTAATGATGGACCCGATGACAAACATGCCTATTGTGGTCCTGAAAGACCTCGCTGGTGACGCGGTTCTGCCAATCTGGGTGGGAATTTACGAGGCGAACGCAATCGCGCTAGAAATCGAAAAAGTGACCACGGCTCGTCCGATGACGCATGACCTCATTAAGATCCTGCTGATGGGGCTGGACACCGCCGTAAAGAAAGTCGTTGTCAGTGAGCTGAAGGATGACACGTTCTATGCGTTGATCTGGCTCGAGAAAGATGGGCAGCTCATGAGTGTCGATTCCCGCCCAAGTGACGCTTTGGCCCTGGCGCTCCGCCATGATTGCCCGATCTACGTCGACGATCGTGTCTTACAGACCTCCAAGAACTCGGCCACAGTTTCGGAGAAGGTGAACAACGAAGAGCTCCGGAAATGGCTGGAAAACTTAAACGACGAGGACCTGGGCCGCTACAAGATGTGACTTCGCCCCGCCGCGTCCCATTTGCGAACTATCTTTCCCGAAATTGAGCTGGGTTTTCCGATTCGGGCCGTTCCTCGCTAGTTTTGTCCGTTGTAGTGTTGGAACCAGAAGTGCTCGACGCCAACAGCGAAAGAGCTTACCGTGACACAGCGCAGCCGGGATTTGGTATCAGGCCAGATTACGCTTGACTATTTCATGAGGAAGGCCGCCGAGGGCTGGTCATTGGCGGCACTCGAATGGGTCCGAGAGATCGAACCGGGCGTCCATCCGCTCGAACCGCTGCAAGAGAGTACGGTCAAGGCAGATGTTCCCTATGGGCTTCAAGTCGCGGAAAACGGGTTGGAACTCGTTTCGAACCCACTCGAATCTACCGTCCTGCTTCTCATTTTGGAAAAGGTTGTAAAGGAGAAGCGAATCGGCGAAATCGCGAGCGAGCTCAACCGTAACGGACACCGCACTCGTGAAGGTACGCTTTGGACGGCTCCTGCCGTCTTCAACCTGCTCCCCCGCTTGATCGAAGCCGGTCCCGAACTTTTGAAGAGTCCTGCGTGGCAGGAACTCCGCGGAAGAACTAGACTTCCGAACTGATCAGCGGGACTGCCAAGGAATGGAACGATCGTACACGATCTCCCCTTCGAACGATTCCACAATTGCCGTTGAGATCTGGAGAACAGGTCTCACGAAGAAGAGGAAGCATGTGATCTTCTTCGAGGATTTCTGTGGCGAACTCCGGCTCGCGTCTGAACAGGCCAGCGTATCGGCATTCGCACTCACAGTTAACGCGAGCAGCGCGATCTGCTGTGATAAATGGCTCTCGGGGAGACGCCGCAAGCGCGTGACTTCCTACGCGCGGGAGGTTGCTTTGGCGGCCCAGCAGTATCCCAAACTTCAGTTCGCATCTGAGCGAATCTCCACTAAGCAACTACGAGGCTTTGCCCTCGAAGGGCAGCTCAAAATCCGCGATGCGAGCCAGACCATCAAGGTTAACGCCGTTCTGACCCAGGTCAAGCGTGATTTTCAGATCGACGGTGACTCCACGTTCCGTTTGAGCCAGTTCGGGATAAGTCCGCCGCGCCGGTTTTTTGGCCTGGTCCGTGTACAGGATGAAGTCATGGTGCGAATCCTGCTCTGGGCAAGGCAGCCCTGATTGGCCCTCGTTCTGCGTTCATTTCCCGGCCGGCTTGTCCTCATTTACTTTCAGAACGATGAATGTTATGTCGTCATGCTGCGGCGCGTCAGCGATCCAGGCACGCAGCTCCTTCGAAATGGCGGCGGTGATTTCCGGCATCGGCAGATGCGCGACTCGGACGAGCAACTCCTTAAGCCGCAGCTCGCCAAACTCCTCTTCGGCGGGGTTCAGGGCTTCCGTCACACCATCCGTGAATGCCATCAAGACATCGCCTGGATAGAGATCGATAACAGACTCCTGATAACTGGCCGAGGGAAACATCCCGATAATCATGCCGCCGGTGGCCAGCTCTTCGATTTCGGCGACCGAGCCCTTCGAACCGGTGCTTTTCAGGTGTCGGAGTAGGTAGGGAGGATTATGGCCAGCATTGACGTACCGAAGCTGGCGACTTTGCTCGTCGACTTGCGCATAGAAGAAAGTTGCATAGCTGGAAGCGCCCGTGGAGCGGTGAAGGAAATGGTTCATTCTGGCAGCCAGCTCGGGCAGCGAGATGTTGCCTTCAGCGGCGAGAATGCGCAACGAAGCCTGGACCACGGCCATGATCAGAGCGGCTGCGATTCCTTTGCCGGCAATATCGGCCAGTGCGATCCCGAGGCGGCGGTCTCCTACTTGCAGGAAATCGTAGTAGTCGCCACCAACGCCACGTGCGGCCAGGGTGAACGCATCGAGTGAGCTCCCGACCGTATGCGGAGATGTTTCGGGAAGAAGGCGCTTCTGCACTTCCGTAGCGAGCGCAATATCGCGGCGCACCTTCTCCTGCTCGAGCACGCGCTCGTTGAGGCGGGCGTTCTCCAGGGTAAGCGCGAACTGTTCGGCACATGCGGCCAGGAGATTTTTTTCGGTAGTACGGTAAGACTGGCGGGCCACCGGTTCACCAAACAGGAGCAGGCCGATCAGATCGTGCTTTGTGCGGAGGGGAACGGCGAGCCGCAGGCCAGTGGTTTGGAGCAGCTCGAGCTCGGGCACATGGCCCGGCCTTTGCTCGCGCGCCCAGCGCAAAGAAGTGTCCAGGTCAGCGGAGCTAAAAGACAGGGGAGTGCTATAGAACCTGAGCCGGTTCAAGAGGAAACCCGTTTCGGGAATTCGGAAGGTGGCCGGCGCGCCTCCAGGCGATGCGGCCATGCAGCGGTATTCGTTAGGCGATAGTTTTTCGAGCAGGAACGCCGAAGCCGCGGAGAGCTTACGGCGGAGATCTTCGAGAGACGTGTGAAGCACTTCCGCGAAGGAATCGGCGCGGCGGCTGGCTTCGATGAATTCCGTGAGCAAAGTGGACTCGAGGGCCGGACCAGGCTCTTCGCCCGAAATTCGTTCCCGAACTCTTTCAAGAACGCGCCGCGCAGCGGTCCAGATCGAATCCGTTTCGTTGCGAATCGCAATCATGGGCGAAAGAAGGCTGGCGCGCCAGCCGGGAACGAATGAGGCGATGATGCCGAGCACGATTACGGCAGCGGTAGAGAACAGATAGGGAACGGGGCTGAGCTGATGAACGCTGAAGTAGCGAACGACGGCCGCCGAAGCTCCCGCCACAGCGAGAGCGCCAACGAGCAGGCCGAAAACCGTTAGCCGCAGCCCATCAGTTATGACGAGGCGAAGCAGATCGCGGCCGGTTGCGCCGAGAGCCATGCGCGTTCCCAGTTCCGTGGTGCGCTGGCGGACCGAGTAGGAGGTCAGGCCATAAACACCGAGACAGGCTAGCAGCAAAGCAGCGAGCGCGAACACGGTGACCACGATCGATTCGATCCGCTGAAATGTCAGAGAGTCGCCCAATATGTCAGGCAGAGAGCGGATAGAGTACACAGGCTGGTTCGGATCGACTTGACTGATGGCGCGGCGGACGGCGGATGCCAGAGCGGTCTGCGGCAGCGTGGAGCGCACGACGAAGTGCATCGGATTGATGGGGACGAGATCTTTCAGCAGGTACATCTCGGGCAGCGGGTCTTCACCCAGACCTTCATTCCGCACGGTACCGACCACTCCCACGATCTGCGCTCGGGAACCATCGGAGCTGCCGAGGCGGGCAAATTGGCCAACTGCGTTTCGGCGTGGCCAGAAGCGCCTCGCGGCCGCTTCGTCGAGGACGACCGAGATGAGGTTTTCGTTCGTATCGTGCTTGTTTAGGAAGCGACCGGCGAGCAGAGGAATGCGCAGAGTCTTGAAATAGCTGGCGTTGACTATCATCAGACTGACCTGTTGCCTGAATTCGCCGGGGCGGGAACGGTCTCCGGGAAACAGCGAGGTGACGAAGCAGCAACCATCTAGTGGTAACTGGTTCGTGAGAGCGGCGCCGCTGACGCCAGGGATGGCTTCCAGAGACATGAGCAGTTTATCGGCGTAGCTGGACGAAGCCGCGGCATTTACTGTCCCCTGACCGGATCGAGTCAGCTCAAAAGTGAGAGTGCCATCAGGATCAAAGCCGGGCCAAGTCCGGTTGAGCCGGTTGAGTTGCCACACCAGCACGGCGCCGACCGAAATGAGAGTGAACGCGAGCGCGATTTCGGCGATCACCAGTGCGTGCGAGAGTTTCCGGCTGCGAACTCCGGCAGACGCGCGAACACCATCACTGAGCACCTCATTTGGCTGCGTGCGTAGAGCCTGCCAGAGCGGTGCGAGCGAGGAGAGGGTAGCGGTCAGAAAAGCCAAAGCCAGAGCAAAGAGCGCGACCGGCCAGTTAGTCGAAATCTCGTCGGAACGAGGGATGTAATCGGCAGCCAATGAAACGACCACGCGAACAAGCACAATACTGGCAACGATTCCGGCTGCCAGGGCGGCGAGAGAAACCAAGAGGCTTTCGGAAAAATATTGCAGAGCTAATTGCCTCTGGCCGCCACCTAAAGCAATGCGAATGGCCGTTTCCCTCGCGCGGCCGACGGATCTGCTGACGAGAAGACCGGCCACGTTGGCGCAGGTAATGAAGAGCAGGAGGCCTGCGGCGCCCAGCAGCAACAGCAGGATGGGGCGGATAGACTTAACGACGGCATCCTGAAGACTGAACAGCGCCGCTGTGTAAGTAGGATCATCCGGGTGATTCTGCTTGCGGAGTTGTGAAGCGACTCGTTTGGCCTCCGCTCGTGCTTGCTCGACCGTAACACCGGGTTTGAGCCTGGCATAAGCGGTATAGAACGCGTAATGACGAAGGGCGTCTTGATTGCGGGGGGTGTTGATGGGAAGCCAAACGTCGTTCTGGGAATTCTGACTCTCCACGGTGACGAGGGGAAGGCGGAACCAGGCCGGCATCGCTCCAAGGACCGTATAGGAACGGCCGCTTAGTGTAATGGCCCGCCCGATAATACCGGGGCCGAACTGCTGAAACAGACGATGCGAAATCAGTGCTACGTTTGGTCCATCGGAGTCGGTAAAGAAGCGGCCCGCGGCGGGACGTGCTCCAAGATTCGCGATTAGCGAAGGTGAGACCTCTATCCCGGAGATGTGCTTTGGTTGGCCGGGGAAGGTGAGATTGAAATCGCCACCAACCGGAAACCAGCCGAAGACATCAAAAGTGTGCGTTTGTTGCTCGTAGGCGAGAAGGTCGGCGAAGCTGAGCCCGGAATTACGATCGGGATCGGAGGTAGTGCCGGCGAAGAGTTGGATCCAACGCTCCCCGTGCGAGTAGGGCAGAGGTCTCAGGAGCACGGTGTCTACCACGGTGAAAATCGCGGTAGCGCAACCGATCCCGATCGCGAGCGCGAGGATGGCAAGGAAAGCCACGCCTTTGTCGCGCTCCCAGGATCTCCAAGTACGCGAGAACAACGGAAGCATCTGTTAGGAATAATAGCTTCCGATTCTCGACGTCTTTAGCTTATATTGAATTTGGCGCGTCGGGCGCCGCCGTGTCCGCGGAAAGGGCTGAGCCCACCGGCGTCGGTTTTCCACAAGTTCTTAGACGAATCTTCTTTCCGCTCGTGACGCGGACGGCGGGCAACGACTTGAAAGGAGATCGTCATGCCCAGAAATCTTACGATCCAGCACCCAACTCGCCGGCTGCCTCCACAACCGAATCTCGAGCAGCTCCGGAAACAGGCCAAGGATCTGCTGGAACAGTATTGCAGCGGCGAGCCGGCCGCAGTCAGGGAAGTAGAGCAGTTCGAGCGTGAGCCCGACCCTTCTGCCTTTGCCCTGAACGATGCGCAACGCGTACTCGCGCGGGCCTATGGTTTCGAGAGTTGGCCGAAGCTCAAGGCCTTCGTCGATGGAGTAAACGTCGCGACGCTCGCTGAGGCCGTCAACGGAGGCGACCTGGGGCGCGTGAGAGCTCTACTCCATGCCCGCCCCGATCTGATCGGCATGGATATGAGCGGCGGCGATGAACATCGCGCCTTGCACTACGCCGTGTTGCGCCGGGACGCAGCGATGGTTCGCCTGCTGATGGAAGCCGGTTCGGATGCGCGGAAAGGCATTTGGCCCCACCGCGATGCCACCTCGGCCTTGGCCATCGCCAGAGATCGCGAGTATCACGACATCATTGCTGCCATCGAGGAAGAGGAACGACTACGCCGCGAGGAGATGAGCTGTCCCAATGCGACGGTTTCGCCCGTACAGGATCAGATCGGCGCCGCAATCTCGCGCGGCGATGACGCAACCGCAATTCGGCTCCTGGAGGCGGACCGGTCTCTGATTCAGGCTTGCGATCGCGACGGCGCGACCCCTCTACATCTTGCCGCGGAAGAAATGAACGAAGAGATGGTCGAGTGGCTGTTGAACCGGCGGGCGAGCGTAGGCAAACAGGATGCGCACGGGTGGACTGCTCTCGACCGGGCTGCACTCGCGGCTAATCCACGGGACGATTCAGCCAGACGATTTCCCGCCATTGCCAGGCTGTTGCTCGAACACGGCGCAGAGCTAACGATCTATGCGGCCGTCGCGCTGGGAAATGCTCGTCGTATTCGCGAGCTGGTGCTTGCCGATCCGGGCCTCCTGCGGACCACCGATTGGAGACGCGGTGGCTTGCTTACGCTTGCCGTAAATCACAAACGAATTGACATTGTCCGGCTACTACTCGATCTGGGGGCCGATGTTGATGAGCGCGTCCTGCTCGAGGAATTGGAAGAGCCTACCCTGAGCTGGGGCACGCCACTGTGGCACGCGGCGCTGACCGGGGATCGCGATATCACCGAGTTGCTGCTCGATCGCGGTGCAGACCCCAATGCCAATGTGTATGCGTCGGGTTGGCCGCTTCGGAATGCGTGGGGTCATAAGGACGATTCGGTCAAGCGGCTCTTGCTGGAGCGTGGCGCCAGGCCGCACCCCTACATGATCGCCGAGGCGCACGATGTCGACGGGGCCAGGCGTCTGCTCGGAACCGATACAACTGAGAATCTGGCGTACGAGTTAACCTGGTCCGCTGCTGATCATGGGTGCCCGGCCATTGTCGAACTGGCGCTTCCGCGGCTTCAGTGGCCGGTTAGCGACCAAAAATGGCATTGGATTCTGATCCAGCCGATCCGGGGTGCAATCGGTGATCACGGAAATAAGGACGGTCATTTCGCCGCCATGGCCGCTTTGCTGCAGCACGGAATTGACCCAAACGTCTCGCGCTTTGGCCAAACCCCCCTGCATTTCGCAGCCGGATATCACGGCGGCGTGAGCGACGCGAATCGCGCGCGCTTTGCTTCCATGCTGCTTGACTATGGAGCCAGGCTGGATCTCCGGGATGACATATTGAAATCGACACCTCTCGGCTGGGCTTGCCGCTGGGGAAGAAGCGAACTGGCCCAATTGCTCATTGCGCGCGGCGCCCCAGCCGAGGAACCGGACGCCGAATCATGGGCAACACCCGAAGCGTGGGCTCGGAAAATGAAGCAGGATGCACTACTCCTGGTCTTGCGGGAAGCCAAGCAGAACAAGGGCTCGTGAGAGTTCATTCTCACCAGCCTCCTGTTGTTATCTGTGGCGTGGGCGGTGCGTGCCGGTTCTGGGCGGCGCGGCGGTCTGCACGCCCGGGATGCTCGGATCCTTGAATGTCAGCATGTACGGGTTTGCCGTATAGCTGTCGGCGACGCCCGAGAAATCCAGCTTCTGTCCAACCTTGATCTTGTCCAGCGCTGAGGCGGGAAGCGGCTGCGAGAATGCCAGCGTGGCATCCGGTGTCGTCGGCGATTGCACGCCTAGAACCACTTTGGTCGGTCGGTCTGGCGGATCGATCGAGATCACTGTTCCAGTGAAATTCTTCACGCCTTCCGCGCCGCCCGGAATTTCCGCATCTTTGACGTTGTTCGTGAAAAATTGGTCGCCGCCGCTGCCGGTCAAACCTTGCTGAATGGAGTACCAGAGTTTAAAGGCGGGATCGGAATTGATGCGGCTTTGCAAGTCGGCCGCTTCTTTGTTGGCGAGATCGACCTGGCTGGTAACGCTATAACCCGAAGGCGGCAGAGCGTTGGCCTTCGCCTGCGATAGCACTTGATCGGCGCCCTCCGGGTTGCCATGGAAGTCTTTGTACGCCTTGTTGAAAAAATCGGTTAGCTGCTGCCGAGTTGCAGCCGGGAGCGAAGGTCCCGGGCCGGCGTATTCAGCCGCACGGGCGTATTCAAAAAGCGCATCCGGGAATTTCTTGTCATCGTAGAGAAGCTTTGCGTATAAGGCAGAGATGTTCCCCTGATCGGGATTCGCCTGCAAGCTGTCTTTGTATTGTTCCTCGGCTCCGGCTGTATCCTTCTTCGCGGAATCAACCCAGGCGAGCGCATTGTGAGCGACAGCTTGCGCCTGACCCTTGGCCTTGGTGAAATCAGCCTCGCTGACCGTAGCGGGCTTCTTGGACGGATCAAACGCTTTGTCAATGTTGCTCAAGACACCGTTCGCTGCCGTTTCCACCTGACCGCTAACGTCCGCTGAAGGGCTCGCCCCGCCGACCGCTGGACCCCACAGGGACGTGAAATACATGGCTTGAAAATTGTTCGGATCGATCTTTAGCAAATCTTGGCACTTTTGCAGGAGCTGCTGCCGGGCGGAGGGGTCGGTCGGAGCAAGCTGCGCCAGCGTATTTACGTAATAGACGAGACGCTCCTGGTTGTAATCGGTCTGTGGGTACTTATCCGACCAGGTGTTCAGTAGCTCCAAGCGAGCCTTGGGGTCCTGCGTCTGACTCATCTTGACGTATAGGTCGTATTCCGCACGATCTTTCCAATTTTTCTGCGTTGTGGCGCCCGGTTGTTGACCAGCGGCAGGTTGTTGCCCTCCAGCAGGCTGCTGCCCGGACGCGAATGGAATCAGGACCAACCCGGTCAAAACAGCAAGTATGCCCGCCGCGCTTTTCGGCCTGCCTGCTCGGAAAAAGCAAAAGTCCACGACAACCTCCCTCAGAGGAATTCTACGTCTTAAATTCAAAGCGGATGCCTCCGCCCAGCCGCTGCGGAGAGCTGAACACATTCAATTATGCTGAATGCGCAAAGCCGGAGTATAACGAAATGCTCCCGTACCCGCAACCTTCCTTCCAAACTATAGATGCGGCGCTCCGAAAACTTGTTCCCAGCATGGGGTACACCAACCTCCAGTGGTTGGCTGCAACGTTTAAATATCGCATGCTATCATCCACGTTTCCATGCGCATTGCCGACTTA
This sequence comes from Acidobacteriaceae bacterium, assembly GCA_019244055.1. Taxonomy (GTDB): domain Bacteria; phylum Acidobacteriota; class Terriglobia; order Bryobacterales; family Bryobacteraceae; genus Bog-105. The sequence continues at coordinate 12,539 of JAFATG010000271.1, forward strand.
GGCGTAATCATCGCCTACCTGCTGTTTATTACCTGGTTTGGCGCGCGGTTCAAGGAAAAGCAGGCAACTCTCAAGGACTATTTCCTGGGCGGTAGAGGCGCGCCGTGGTGGGCAATCGCCTTCTCTATCGTTTCGGCTGAAACCAGCACTCTGACAGTGATCGGGACACCTGCCCTCTCTTTCAGCGGTAACTTCACCTTTCTGCAACTGATTCTGGGATATCTGCTGGGACGAATGATTATTGCCGTGCTCTTTCTGCCGCATTATTTTCGGGGCGAGATGTTCACTGCCTACGAACTAATGCAGCGCCGTTTTGGCGAACCGGTGCGCCGGTTCACAGCAGGAACCTTCCTGGTATTGCGCGCTCTGGCCGAAGGCGTGCGGGTATTCGCGATTTCTATCGTAATCTCAATCGTGCTCGGGACGGGCGAAATTGCCTCTATTGCGGTGATTGTCTGTCTGACGCTCTTCTACACTTTCGAAGGCGGCATGACCGCCGTGATCTGGACCGATGTCATCCAAATGTGTCTTTATGTAGGTGGGGCTCTCGCCAGCTTTTTCCTCATCCTGCATCTGGTTCCGGGAGGATGGCCGGAGGTGGTCGCTTTGGGGACCGCGGCCCACAAGTTTCAGCTTTTCGATTTCCGGTTCTCCTTTACCGCTGCTTTTTTTCAGCGCAACTACAGCTTTTGGGCCGGCATGCTCGGAGGATGTTTCCTCACCACCGCTAGCCATGGGACGGAGCAGTTGATGGTGCAAAGGCTTCTCGCCGCAAGGAATCAGCGCGAGAGCAGACTGGCCCTGCTTTCAAGCTGGGTCGTGGTGTTTTCGCAATTCACGCTATTTCTGCTGATCGGAGTACTCTTGTACGTCTACTACAGAAGCGTGGGGAAACCGGCTCCGGCCATCGCGGAGCGAATCTATCCTGAATTCATTTGGAATCACCTGCCGCTGGGCGTTGCCGGACTGGTAATTGCGGCCATCCTCGCTGCTGCCATGTCTAATCTCAGCGCGGCGCTGAATGCACTCGCTTCCACTACCATCATGGATTTTGTGAAGCCCCTTCGGCCGCGTCATCCCGAGGGAGTATATTTGCGCCTGGCGCGCTGGTCAACGGTAGTCTGGGGCGGAGTTCTCTTTTCGGTCGGCTTGGCTGCCCGCCATTGGGGAAGCGTGCTGGAGGCCGGGCTCTCCATTGCCTCAGTTCTTTACGGCGCGTTACTGGGGGTGTTTCTGCTCGGTGTGCTAACCCGGCGGCCGGGCGAATGGGCAGCCATTCTCGGCATGTGTGCAGGGCTGCTGGCCACGCTTCTCTTGCGGAAATACGTAGCGTACACGTGGTATGTGTTGATCGGTTCTTCTGCGACGTTCGCGACCGGTTATGTCGTGGGTCTATTTCTGCCACAGCAGGTCAAGACCGATGCTGTCCCACAGGTTGTCGCCTAACTTATGCCGGTAAATCGTCCGTCGACCCAATCTCCAATTCCTGCCGCGGAGATCCCCGTGCAACCTCGGCCCAGTTTGCAGCGAGTCTTGGGCGTATGGAGCGCGGTAGCGATCGTCATCGGAACTGTGATCGGTAGCGGCGTCTTCCTAGTCCCCTCGACCATGATCCGCTTCGTGGGATCGGTAAAGCTTCTCTTCATCGTCTGGATCGTGGCTGGGCTTTTGAGCCTGTTTGGCGCGCTGACCTACGCCGAGCTGGCCGCCGCCATGCCCGAAGCCGGCGGGGAGTACGTCTACCTCAGCGCCGCCTATGGTCCGTTCTGGGGATACATTTACGGCTGGACACAATTCTGGGTCGCGAAGAGCGGTTCCATCGCTACGCTGGCGGCCGGATTCTATACGTATCTAACGGCCTTCGTTCCCGTTCTGGGCTCCTCAATTGTCGTTATCCCATTGCATATCGGCCCGGGCGGCAGTTTGCTGGAAATTCACTACGGGCAGCTTGTCGCGATTGGCCTGATCCTCATTTTGGCGGCTGTGAACTATGTGGGCGTGCGATCCGGCGGTAACGTGCAGCTCTTCGTCACCGTGATCAAGATGGCACTCATCGGAGGAGTGATTGCCTTCGGGTTGCTGTCCGGTAGAGGAGATTTCTCTCATTTTGGCGGAAAGATTACCGCTGCAGGGGGAATGGCGGGGTTCTTCGCTGCCATGGTCAGCGCGCTTTGGGCTTATGACGGTTGGAATAACGTCAGCATGGTTTCCTCCGAGATTCGCAACCCGCAACGCAATCTGCCTCGTTCCCTTATCGTCGGCACTTCGGCGGTAATCGCGACCTATCTTCTAATTAATCTTGCCTACTTTTATGTGCTCAATCCCGCGCAAGTAGCCAGCAGCCACCGGGTCGCGGCCGATATGATGTCCTACCTCCACGGAAACGCCGCGGCCGCAGCCGTCACTGTCGCCGTTTTGATTTCGATCTTTGCCGCGCTAAACGGGTCGATCCTTGCAGGCGCCCGTGTGCCGTACGCAATGGCCCGCGATGGCCTGTTCTTTCGGGCGGCTGCGGTTGTCCATCCGAAGTTCCACACACCCGGCAATTCCATGATCCTGCTGTGCCTTTGGGCGTCCGTGGTCGTTCTAAGCGGCTGGTTCGACGATCTGTATAATTTCGTGATTTTCGGTAGCTGGATTCTCTACTTAATGACCGCGGTTTCGGTATTTGTTTTGCGGAGGAAAAGGCGCGATTTATCTCGGCCGTACCGGGTGATCGGGTATCCCCTTGTGCCAGTACTATTCGTCTGCGTGGCTGCTTTGCTGCTCGTCAGCACGATCCAGACTCGTCCCCGTGAATCATTGATGGGATTAGGGCTTATGGCGGCGGGGATACCTTTCTACTTCTACTGGAAGAGCCGTGTCAAAAAGTACTAACAAGTGAATTTCTGGATGGGGCCAGAATTTCCAGCGATTTCAACCAGTACTACTAGGACTGTTTTTGATTAGGCCCTCGAAAGTTATATTGTATTTACCTTCAAACAACGATTAAACTTCGTCTAAATCATTGTGATCAGCGCGTTACAAATGAACAAATAAGCTGGCGTTGAGCGCTTTGGGCAGGTCAATTAAGGAGGCCCACAATTTTGGACGTAGATAAAATGCTCGCCGAGCTGCGGCTTGAGCGGGAGCAGATCGAAGAAGCCATTCTTACCTTAGAGCGCTTGGCGAGAGGCCGTGGCCGCAGGCGTGGTCGGCCTCCGGGATGGCTGAAAGAAGCCACGGCCGGGATGGAGGATTCGCTTTCCGACGAAGAGCCGGAAAGCACAGCCGAGCCGCGGAAGCGCGGCCGTCCGCCGGGAAGTAAGGCCAAGCAAAGCCTTGCAGCCGAAGCTTGAGAGCGAGGGCGTCTCAATACAGCAGGTACGGCTTGCGCCGAGTCACGAAGAGAGCTGCTTGCCTCTCGGCTTTAGCCCAGGTTTCGCCTACGTCTGCGCCGGTTTTCAAGTCGCGAACAACCTCCCGATCACCAATCAGCGGAAGGCACTTTTCAAAATCTATTTTGCCGGGATAAAGTTTCTGAAGCGCAGCGGCCAGCTCGATTCCAAGCCTGGTGCTGTCAAATGAGTCGCGGTTAGTGATCACGAATCGAACTCCCTCGATTTGCTTGCCGGCGAAATTGGAAGATGTGGGCGTGAAACGAGTTGGATACACTCGCACGCCAGGAATGAATCTGGAATTCAGCAGCTCGGCTAACTTGTCGCCTTCAATCCAGTCTGCGCCAATCTGTTCAAACGGAGCGTCCGTACCGCGGCCTACGGAATAATTGCTTGCGTATTCCAGCATCGCAATGCCCGGATAAAGGAGCGCCGCGTTCAAGCTTCGCATATTCGGCGAGGGGTTCGTCCAGAGGAGCGAGGTGCTGTCGAACCAATCGCCGCGCTCCCAATTCTGAAGCTTGATGACGTGCAGGTCCGTGCCCCAATTCTGCTCGGAGTTGGCCATCGTGGCGAGTTCGCCGAAAGTCATGCCGTGCCGCAGCGGCATGTCATAGCAGCCGATAAAGGATTCGAGGCCGCTCTCGAGCGTTGGGCCCTCAACATAAATGCCGGTAATCGGATTCGGGCGATCCAGCAGGAAAAGCGGCTTCTTGGCTTTGCCGGCTTCTTCGAGTGCATACAGCATGGTGCAGGAGTAGGTATAGAAACGCGCGCCGACATCCTGAATGTCAAAAACGATCGCATCCAGATCCTGCATCTGGCGGGCCGTCAGACGGCGCTGATCCGGCTGATACAAGCTGATAACAGGAATCCCGGTCTTCTGGTCTTTGCCGTTCGCTACGTCGGAATCCGCCGTGCCTTCGAGTCCATGCTCGGGCGAGAAAAGCGTAACCACGTGAATGCCCGCTGCGAGCATCTCATCGACATTCCTGCGCCCCTTACGATCAAGACCGGTTTGATTTGTAATGAGGCCGATACGCTTGCCTCTGAGCGGCTCGAACCCTCGCTCTTCGAGAACGTCGAGACCAAGTAGCGTCTCGGCGTTCCTGTCAACGGCGCGATGGATCCCGGCGCCGGTTATGGTTTCGTTATAGCCGGTCAAAGACACCGTTTCAGGTGCTGCGATGTGGAACCCGGCAGCTATAGCGGTTGCAATTCGCGATCGCAACGAGCTCAGCGAATGGCCGCGATGGGGATGCACGGAGTTCGTCAAGAGAATGACGAACGAGTCCGTGGTGGGATCCATCCACATGGAAGTGCCCGTGAAGCCTGTGTGGCCGTAAGAGCCGATCGGGTATAGTTCGCCGCGATTGCTCGAAAACGGCGAATCCATATCCCAGCCGAGCGCACGAAGAATGGGCTGATCCGCCGGGCTGGCGGGTTCAGTGAACTTCTGAATGGTGATGGGCGAGAAAATGAGCTTACCGTTGTGCTCGCCTGAGGCCAGCATCATTTGGGCGTACTTAGCCAGATCGTCAGCGGTAGTAAAGAGGCCCGCATGCCCCGCAATTCCGCCCATGTAGCGCGATGTCGGATCATGAACAACGCCAAGGAAGGGAAGGCCTGTGTCTGCATCGATCTCGGTTGGCGCAATTCTGGAGCGTAGCGAGGCCGCAGGGAGGAACCCGGTCTCGTCCATATCAAGGGGCGCGAAGACCTGCTCCTGCGCAAACTGCGCCAACGTTTCCCCTGAGAGGCGATGCACGATTTCGCCCATGAGAATGAAATTGATATCGCTGTAAATGAAACGGGCGCCGGGCGGAGCGATGGGCTTGGTGTTCAACGCGCGTTCGATGCCGGTCTCATAACCGCTCCAGCGCGGTATCAGCTCGAGATCCGGAGGCATTCCGGAGAAATGCGTCATTAGCAGCCGGACCGTGATCGGGCTCTTGCCGCCCTGGAATTCGGGAAGATACTGGGTGACGGGATCATCGATCCGCAGCTTGCCCTCCTCGAAAAGCCGCATCACGGACGGAGTGGTGGCTACAACTTTTGTAAGGGAAGCGGCATCGAAGATTGTGTCGAGAGTCATGGGCAGGCGCCTTGGCACCAGAGAGCGCGAGCCGTACGCTTTCCGATAGATGATATTCCCGCCGCGCCCGACAACGAGCACGGCCCCGGGAATGAGACCGGTTTGGATCGCGTCATTAATGGTCGAATCGACTTCCGGGAATTGTTGCTCTGACTCGTTCTGCCGTGGCAAGGCGAGAGGCGCCAGCAGAAGCAGCGCAAGGGCGAAGTGTTTCATGACCGGTCTTCAGGCTAGCTTCCCTGCGATTGCCTCTAATCGGCGGGCCAGCTCGACGTCGTTTTGGGTAATGCCGTTCACGTCGTGAGTGGATAGATCGATGCTGACGCGGTTGTACACGTTCGACCAGTCGGGGTGATGATTCATTTTCTCTATGAAGACGGAACAGGTCGCCATAAACCCAAAGGCATGTGCGAAATCGGGGAAACGATACTCGCGATGGAGTTTTCCGCCTTGAACCGTCCAGCCGGGAAGAAGTTGGAGAGCGGTCTGCAGTTCGTTTTCGCTAAGCGGGATACGGTTCATTCCGCCATTTTGTCAGACGTGTGGTTTTCGCATGATAAAACTACGGAGCTTGTCGATTTCGCGGCATCTGTTCCGACTTTCAGTCGAAGGAGAAACGCAATGCCCAAGAATACGCAAAAGATTACCCCTTTCCTATGGTTTGATCATCAGGCGGAAGAAGCAGTCGCCTTTTACACGTCGATCTTCGAAAACTCACGCGTGAAAGCAGTCACTCGCTATAGCGAAGCAGGACCGGGTCCCAAAGGTTCTGTCATGACGATCGCGTTTGAACTGGCCGGACGGGATTTCGTCGCCTTGAACGGCGGCCCTCATTTTAAGTTCACCGAGGCAATATCCTTCGTCGTTAATTGTGAGACCCAGGAAGAGATAGATGCATTTTGGGAGAAGCTATCGGAAGGCGGCGAAGAGATACAGTGCGGATGGTTGAAGGACAAATACGGGCTGTCGTGGCAAATCGTTCCGACGCGCCTGCCCGAGCTGCTGCAAGGCAACGATCCGGAGCGGTCGGGAAGGGTAATGAAAGCTCTTTTTCAGATGAAGAAACTTGATCTTGCCGTTTTGGAACGCGCATACTGCGGGGAATAGTAGGGGAAACAGTAACGGAGTACCAAATCGCTTGCAAACTTACCAAGCAAAGTGAGAGTACCTAGTTCGACTTTCGACTAAGGTTCTTGGCTCTGACTGTTTCTAGTCAGTTAGCCGGTTCCAAAAAGATACAGGCAGATTGGGGGAAGGGGATGGGTAAGCGACTTGTGTGGTTACCGGCGTTGTGTCTGCTGGCTGGGAGCATGGCTTGGGCCCAGTCAGGCAGCGCAGAGAAGCCGGCAATGTATACCTATGTTTCTACTTGGGCGGTGCCACGCGCCATGTGGGCCGACTATCAAAAAATGGAGAGCAGCGACGACGAGTTGCTGGGCAGGGCGGTATCTGATGGGACACTCATTGCCTTCGGCAGCTACTCGGTCTTGAACCACCAGGAAGGTCAGGCAACACATGGTTCATGGTTCTCGGCGAGTTCGATGGCGAATCTGATGAAGGTACTCGAAGGACTCCGGTCGGCTCCGGATGCGACAGGTCCCGTTCTGGCGGCCTCGAAACATTGGGATTACATTCTGACGAGCCACGATTACAACGCTCATTCGGGCACATGCAAGAACGGCTATCTGCGAGTGGGCGAGTGGAGTTACAAAAAAGGCGCGAGCGATCCGGGCGGCAAAGTCATGAGGGCGGCAATGGTCGCTGTACTCCAAAAGTTATTCAGCGAAGGCGCGCTGTGTGCCTACCAGATTGACCAAGAAACCGTGCACTCTTCCGACCCGAACTCGTTCAACGTCGCCATCGTCGCTAACGGCGCGGAAGGAATCGACAAGTTCGATGCCGCTATCGACGATCTGCAGAAGAATAATCCGGCAACCGGCGCTGCATTGGATTCTCTTCTTGAACCCCACGGCCACAGGGACTTTTTGGCGCACGTGGACGCGATGGCCCACAAGTAGGTCTGCACCTTCAGGGGATCACCGCAGGTGATCCCTGCCTTTGCAATCCGCTCAGAATCGCAACTTTTAGCGAGTTGCTTCCTGCATCACTGCCGCGCGGCTCGAAACGTGTTGCAGGCTGAAGTTTGCCCCGTCTCCAATCCTTCCCGGAACCACTGAACGCGCTGTCGCGAGCTGCCGTGCGTGAAGTTTTCCGGGCTAACGCGGCCGGTCGCCATACGTTGCAATCGATCATCGCCGACCGCCGCAGCTGCGTTCAGTGCCGATTCCACGTCTTCTTCATGGATCATCTGCCGCTGTTGAGTTGTGTTGGCCCAAACGCCGGCAAGACAATCGGCCTGCAACTCCAGCCGAACCGACAAGGGATTTGCCTCCTGTGGATTCTCTTCGCGCAGGCGCTGCACTCTCGACTCGATACCTAGAATCTTTTGAACGTGATGCCCGAGCTCATGGGCGATCACATAGGCCTCTGCAAACTGCCCAGGCGCCCCGAACCGCTGACTCAGCTCCTGAAAAAAGCCAAGATCCAGGTAGACCTTTTCATCCGCCGGGCAGTAGAACGGACCTGTTGCCGTCTCGGCCATGCCACATGCCGACGGGTATTGATCCCGATAAAGCACCAGCTTCGCGTGGCGGTACTGCCGGTCGGTCTGCTCCGGCAAAATAGTTGTCCAGTTCTTTTGGACATCGTCGAGAACAAATGAAATGAACTCGACTTGCGGCCGCTCGCGAATGTCCTGCGCGCGGTTGGTCTCCGGCTGCGTCACAGGCGCGCTCTGATCCGACGGCGACAACAGCGTGAACAAATTGCGATGAAACAGCAGGCTGAGCACCCCCAGGAGGATCAGGCCACCGCAACCGATATGAACAGGGCCGAATCCAAATCCCCCGCCACCGCCGCTGCTGTCGCGCCGGTCCTCGATGTCGCTGCTGATTCCGCCTGGGGTCCATTCCATGAAGACTAGACTCCAAATACCACGAAACGATTCCAGCCCCCTCACCCGCGCAGAAAAGCGGCTATTATCATACAGTGACGAAATCACTATGCTGTCGATGCGGAGGTCAGGCAATGCGCAGATTGATTGCACTCACGATGCTGACGATGGTCGCCCTAAACGCAGTAGCAGGCGCCAAGGATTCCGGAACCACTACGCTCAAAGACGTCCAGCCTGTAGGCGTAACCGACAAAAAGCACAAACATCAGCAATATGACCTGTCTTTCATATCCTCGACGGGCAAGGATTACACCTGCCGAACTGGCGAAAAGACATCAGTGAAAGCGACCGACCTTGTTGTCGGTAGCAATGTAAATTATCAAGTCGACGGCAATAAGGGGAAAATGAAAACCTCGGCCGGAAAACAGTTCAGTTGCACCATTGTGCGCGTTGCAATTGCCCCCGCCTCTCCTCAGTAGGCCGCGGCGTGATTCACCCACATGCGCCATCGCTTTGTGACTGGCCGTCGGGTCTTTCCCCTTGACAGCTTAGGAAAGTCCCACTATACTCCTGATTAGCTTAGGAGTGTAAATGTCCGGCCAAGCCCAACTCCTCCCAGGAACGCTCGACCTGCTTATTCTGAAAGCCGTGTCTCTCGGCCCCCTTCATGGCTACGGCATCCTCTTGCGTATCGGGCAAATCTCTGAGCAAGCACTGCTGATCGAGCAGGGCGCGCTCTATCCCGCTTTGTTCCGTCTGGTGCGTCAGGGTCTTCTCAAAGCAAGCTGGGGTACATCGGAAAACAATCGCCGCGCCAAGTTCTACGAGCTCACCTCTCTCGGGCGCAAGCGTCTGCGCGAGGAAACCGATGGGTGGAACCGCCTTGCTACAGCAATTGCTTCTGCCCTTGCCGCTCAGCCCGAGGAAATATGAAGCTCTTGGCCTATTTTCGTTCTGTTGCGGCTAAGTTTTTCCGGCCGTCCGAGATCGAAGGCGACATGGAGGAGGAGCTTCGCTCGCACATTCAGCACCGCGCAGATGATCTCGAACGCTCCGGGCTAGATCGTGCCGAAGCGGAACGCCGCGCGCGCATCGAGTTCGGCGGCCATGCGCGCTTCAAGGAGGAATCTCGCGAAGCGCTCGGCGGCAATTTTATCGAGACTCTTAGCCAGGATGTTCGCCTCGCCGTCCGCATGCTGCGCAAATCCCCCAGCTTCACCGTCGCTGCCGTTTTGACGCTGGCCCTAGCGATCGGCGCAAACGCCGTGGTGTTTGGGGTCTTGAATGGGCTGATCCTGCGCCCGCTGAATGTGCCTCAGCCCGAAAGCCTCTGGGGAATCGAGCGCGGGAGCGGTAAAGCCGTGAATCAGTCCTATCCCGACTATCTCGATTTGCGCGATCGCAACCGCAGCTTTGATGGTCTGGCAGCTTATAACGTAACTTCGGTGGGGCTGGACACGGGCAATAACCCATCCGGCTCGTGGATTCTGGAAACGACGGGGAACTACTTCGACGTGCTCAGGATTCAGCCATATCTTGGCCGCTTCTTTCACGCTTCCGATGAGCATGGCCCGAACAGCGCTCCCTATATCGTGCTCACCTACGCTTATTGGCAGGCGCATTTTCAGGATGATCGCGGTGTTGTGGGCCGTGTTGTCCGGTTGAACAAGCATCCTTTTACCATCCTCGGTGTGGCGCCGCCTGAGTTCCGAGGGAGTCTGTTGTTTGCGGTTCCCGATTTCTGGGTGCCAATAGTGAACCAGGAGCAGGTGGAGGGATCGTATGTGCTGAACGCGCGCGGAAATCGCGGCATTTTGATGGTATTAGGGCATCTGAAGGCGGGAGTTACTCCGGCACAGGCTATTTCCGATCTGAACTCAATTGGCGCCTATTTGGAAAGGAACTACCCCAAAGACGATGGTCAAATGACGTTTTCCTTAGCGCGTCCAGGTCTTTCCGGCGACTGGTTAGGAGCTCCGATACGGGCATTCCTTACGGGATTGATGCTGCTGGCGGGGTTAATTCTCGTGGCGGCATGTGCCAATCTCGGTAGCCTGTTTGCGGCACGCGCCGCCGACCGTTCCCGCGAAGTTGCTCTGCGCCTCGCGCTGGGATCGGGCCGCGTCCGCATTCTCCGGGGACTCTTTAGCGAAGCCGTGCTGATTTCACTCGCCGGAGGCGCTGCCGGGCTATGGGGCAGCGTAGCGCTATTGCACGGGCTGAGCGTGTGGCGGCCGCTTCCAACAGCCCCTCTCAACGTGGCGGTGAACCCAGACGCAAAGGTCTATGGAGTCGCTTTGCTGTTAAGTTTAGCGAGTGGATTCCTCTTCGGCGCAGTCCCAGTGAGACAGGTGCTTCACACGGATCCATATGAGATCGTCAAGTCGGGATCAAGAACTACCGGCGGCCGGCGGATTACAGCCCGAGACCTATTGCTTGTAGTGCAAATTGCGATCTGTGCGGTACTAGTCACTTCTTCGATGGTTGCGGTGCGTGGACTGGCACGCTCGCTCGATAGCAAATTCGGTTTTGAACCGCGGAATGCAACGCTCGTAGAAACAGCTCTGAACATGGCCGGTTACAGCGGAGACAGCGTGCCCGCAATGCAAAAGCGTATGATCGAGGCTTTGGGAAAAATTCCCGGTGTAAAGTCTGTGGGATCAGTTGATAGGCCACCGCTGTATTACGGTGCGAACGGCTCGAATGTCTTTACCGACAACACAGCAGATCTGAGGCCCTCGAATGCCGCTGCGGAAGCGATGACCTACAACATATCTCCCGAATACCTCGAGGCGGCGGGCACAGCCTTGCTCGCTGGAAGGGCCTTCACCTGGCATGACGATAAGAATGCGCCGCGGGTGGCAGTAATCAACCAGGAGTTTGCACGCAAAATCTTTGGCTCTGCAACCAACGCCGTGGGCAAATATTACAAGATGCCGGATGGAACGCGCATCCAAGTCGTGGGCATTGCGGAAGACGGAAAATATGAGCACCTCGCCGAAGATCCAGAGCCGGCGATGTTTCTACCGATACAGCAGTCGCCGTCGACTCAGACAGTCCTTGTATTACGCTCGGAGGGTGATCCGGAGCGACTGACGGCAGCGATCCACCGCACAATGCGGGACTTGGACGCGGGACTGCCCTTTGATATCAGAACGTGGAGCCAAGAACTGGACTCAGCTCTACTTGGTCCGCGCATGGCGACGATTTCACTGGGGGTGCTGGGCGCGATGGGCGCGATGCTGTCCATCACAGGCATCTTTGGAATGGCGGCCTATTCGGTTAGCAAGCGCCTCAAGGAGTTGGGAATTCGGATGGCGCTCGGCGCGCAGCGGAAGGAAGTGCTACAGGCCGCGTTGGGCCGGGCATTGAAACTGCTGGCTTTTGGTTCGGCGGCGGGATTGATTCTCGGGATTCTGGCGAGCCGCGTGCTCGCTTTCATCGTGTATCAGGCAACCCCCCGCGATCCGCTGGTCTTGACCGGTGTCGTTCTGGCGATGGCATGCTTCGGACTGCTCGCTACCTGGATTCCTGCGCAACGCGCGCTGTCGCTTGAACCTTCAACATTGCTGCGAGAAGAGTGAATTGGGCTCCCTCGATCGAGATTTTGCCATCGACAGCATTTCGCTCGGGTGTGGTGTGATGACGAATGAGATTCCTGCGCTGTGGGCAAAACTATTCGGCTCTTGCTATTGTTTGAGGGCATCGCCTTCATCGCCGCGAGCCTGACCCACTTCGGCGTGCTGATGCATGGATATGAGCACCGGCCGGCCGGGATGGCGGAGAGCATTATTGGGGTCATCCTTCTGATCGGTTTCCAAATTCCAGGCCATCCGGACTGGTTGCCTCCACCAGCCCATCGGTGTAGATAAGAGACGGTCGCCGGCTTCGAGCGAAGACTCCCCTTCGGGATAGGCCTGATTCGACTGCACACCAAGAAGGAGACCACCCTCACAGGATGGCAATAACCGTTGCGTTGCTTTCCGCCAGAGTACTGGCAGTGGGTGGCCTGCGGCGGAGTAACGCACTACTCGGCTTGCGTCGTCAAGATACGCGTAGACCGCTGTTGCGTACTGCTCCTTTGTTTGGCCACGAAGGATGGAATTTAAGGCCGCAATCACTTTGTTTGGCTGGTCCAGGTTGCTGCTATTGGAAGAGATTGCCACTTTCAGCATCGATGCGACAAGCGCTGAAGGCACACCATACCCAGTGACGTCAGCGATGCACTTCCGGTTGGTGGGATTCGACCGAAAATGAATTCTCTCCTTGACAGCTTAGGAAAGTCGCACTATACTCCTGATTAGCTTAGGAGTCCAATGTCCGGGCAAATCGAGCAACCGGAGGAATTATGAAGCTCCCGGCCTATTTTCGTTCTCTTGCTAGTAAGTTTCTCCACGCTTCCGATCTCGATCACGATATGGAGGAGGAGCTTTGCTCCCATATCCAGCACCGCGCCGACGATCTCGAACGCTCCGGCCTGGACCGTGGAGAGGCACAACGCCGTGCGCGCATCGAATTCGGGGGCCATGTGCGCTTCAAAGAGGAATCCCGCGAAGCGCTCGGCGGCCACTTTATAGAAACTCTGATGCAGGATATGCGTTTCAGCGTGCGGGTGCTGCGCAAATCGCCCGGATTCACAACCACGGCGGTGATTACGTTGACACTGGCAATCGGGGCAAATGCAGTCGTTTTCGGTGTATTGAACGGGCTGATCCTCCGCCCATTGAACCTGCCTCACCCCGAGAGCTTGTACGGGATCGAGCGCTCGGACGACGACGATCCAGTGCAATCGTATCCGGATTACCTCGATCTTCGCGATCGAAATCGCAGCTTCGAGAGTCTGGCAGCGTATCGAATCATCGAAGCTGGGCTGGATGCGGGCAACAACGCCTCGAGGGTCTTCGGCTATGAAGTGAGCGGCAACTACTTCGATACACTGGGCGTTCAGCCGTATCTTGGCCGCTTTTTCCACGCCTCGGATGAACATGGCCCGAACAGCGCTCCCTACATCGTGCTCTCGCATGCGTATTGGCACGCCCATTTTCAGGATGACCGTGGAGTTGTGGGCCGAGTTGTTCTGCTCAATAGGCATCCGTTCACGATCGTAGGCGTCGCCCCGGCTGGATTCCATGGAACTTTATTGTTTGCCTTTCCCGACTTCTTCTTGCCAATGGTGAACGAGGAGCAGGTGGAGGGAACAAACGTCCTGAACGCGCGCGGAATTAAGTGGATTTATCTGGCGTTGGGACATCTCAAAGCGGGCGTCACCCCCGCGCAGGCCACTGCCGATCTGAACTCGATTGCGTCCTACTTTCAGAAGACCTATCCGAAAGAGCATGGAAAAATGAGCTACTCGTTGTCCCGCCCCAGCCTGTATGGCGATTTCCTTGGCCGTCGCGTACAGATGTTTCTTGCGGGATTGATGTTGCTCGCGGGATTGATTCTGCTGGCGGCGTGCGCCAACCTAGGCAGCCTGTTTGCCGCGCGCGCGTCTGATCGAACGCGCGAAGTTGCTTTGCGGCTCGCGCTCGGAGCGAAACGCTCGCGCATTCTGCGTACGCTATTCACCGAAGCTGCGCTGATCTCCCTGGCTGGAGGCGCCCTCGGGTTATGGGGCAGCGTAGCGCTGTTGCGCGGCTTGAGTTTTTGGCAGCCGCTACCTCGATATCCGATATCTGTGCCCGTGAACCCGGACGCAAACGTGTATGGCGCGGCTTTGATATTGGCCCTGGTGAGTGGAATCCTATTCGGGATGGTTCCAGTTCGTCAGGTGCTCAGGACCGATCCATACGAGGTCGTCAAAGCGGGATCGACGGCGACGGTGAGCCGGCGGATTACGGTGCGCGACCTGTTGCTGGTGGTCCAAATTGCGATCTGTGGAGTGCTGGTTACGTCATCGATGGTTGCGGTGCGAGGTCTGGTCCGTTCGCTGCACAGCAATTTGGGTTTCGATCCACGGAACGTGATGATCGTCAACACCGATCTCAGCATGGCGGGCTATAGCGGAGAAAGAGTACAGCAAATGCAAAAGCGAATGCTGGATGCGATGCGGAGAATTCCTGGTGTAGAATCCGTCGGATTGATCGACTGGCCACCACTTATTAGCGGCGCTTACGACCAATCTGAGGTCTTTACAGACCAGGCCATCGGTCTAAGCCCAGCCGATGCCGCGGCTTCACCCTTCTCGTTTCGAATCTCACCGGAATACTTCCAGGCGGCGGGCACAGCGTTGCTAGCCGGCAGGACGTTCTCGTGGCATGACGACAAGAATGCGCCGCGCGTGGCCGTTGTAAATCGGGAATTTGCAATGAAAGTGTTCGGGTCGGCGGCAAGCGCGCTGGGTCATTTCTACAAGCTGCACGATGGAACGCGCATCCAGGTGGTGGGCATCGTGGAAAGCGGCAAATATAAGGGACTCACCGACGATGCAGCGCCGGCGATGTTTCTTCCCATTCTGCAATCGCCAACGCTGGCGACAAATCTGGTAGTCCGCTACTTTACTGAACCGCGCACAATGGCCGCCAGTCGGCCTGCGCGCTTCAATCGCGATCCCCGGCAACTGGCGGGAGCCATAAAGAATACATTGCGGGATCTCGATCGCGGGCTCCCTTCTTACATCCAAACGTGGAGCCAACAACTGGACGACTTCGCGTTGTTTCCTTCGCATGTAGCGACGGTATCGCTGGGTGTGCTGGGCATGATGGGCGCTATGCTCTCGATCACCGGCATCTTCGGAATGGCGGCGTACTCAGTGAGCAGGCGGTTGAAGGAGTTGGGAATTCGTATAGCCCTCGGCGCGCAGCATAAGGAAGTGTTACAGGCAGCGTTGGGGCGGGCTTTGAAATTGCTCGCTTTTGGTTCTGCGGCTGGTTTGATTCTAGGAATTCTGGCGAGTCGGGTGCTCGCTCATATCGTGTATCAGGCTACGCCACGCGATCCGTTGGTATTGGCGGGAGTTGTTGTCGCTATGGCCTCTCTGGGGCTGGTCGCGACTTGGATTCCAGCGCAACGCGCGCTCTCGCTTGATGCTTCCACACTGCTGCGCCAGGAGTGAGCTGGCTCCAGACGGCGCGATTCTCATTGTTTCCCGAGCACTCTTACCGTCAATACTTCGAATGGCTTGAACGTGAGGTGTACGGCATTGTTTTCTACCGGCAAACTTCGTAGATTCTCTTCTACTCCGGAACAAAGCCGAGCCGAAGATATGTTCGATCGCGTGATCTTGATGCGGGTTTTTCCCGGTTTGCCGGCGATCTCCTGCAACCGGAGGATCGTACCGTTGCCGTCCTCTGCTTCTTTCCACGTGATCAGCGCAATGTTGTCGCTTGTGCTCTCGAGAAAATTCACGCCCTCTGCTGGCAGCGGCCGAGGCGGATTTCCGGGCTTATCCTGACTCACCACGTAATCCAACTCCGCCGCTCGCATCTCTTCTAATCCGAGCTTTGTCAAAGCCCCACCATTCAGTTGTGGTGCACTCGTCAGCGCATAGCGGAATGTAAACTCCCCTCCTTGGCCCGCGCGATAGTTCGTGTGCCAGTAGTTATTCATCGCATAAGAGAAAATAGTCCCGCTTTTGGGGGTGAACGTGCCGGGCCAGGTGCCGCGATTGATGTCCCCGAAACTCGCAAGCGATGCGTCCAGCGGAACAATGCCGACCGCCAGGTTTGCATCTCGCACGGCCATCCATTGCTGCACATTGAACCACTCCAGGCTGCCACCCTTCATGATGTTCTCAGCGGGGTCTAGCCACTGCTGCTGGGTTGCGTACATGAAGTGCGGCTGCGCCACCGCAACCGGAAATGCAAAGTAAACGCCCTCCTTCCGTGTTGTGTAGTCCTTCTGCACGCGGTAACGGAACTCTATTTTCTTCTGGTCCTCAAACAGGAGGATCTCCGTATCAATGTGCGGCGTATTCGTGGTGGAGCTCGTCAGTCGAATCGACTGTCCCCACGGCATTTTCTCGACGCCAAGGTACCTGCCGTCCGCCGCAGAGTGGACCCTCAATTGCCCCGGGGGTAATGCCGGGAACGGATTGATCATCTGCGTGTCGCCATCGCCGCCTGTCGCGTATAGGTATTGGCCAAATTTGTATGGACTGCTCGCGTCAACTATTTCGCGCTGCAGTTGCTTATCGTATATGCTGTCCAGAGACCCGCTCGCCTGGTCCACTTTGATCCGGTAATACGTGTTTTCGACGGTTTCTTCAGTACTTCGCTGCGGTTCCGGGGGGCCACCCTCTTTGCTGTATTCAATGCTGAAACATTTGTAGCCAACCGCAGGTACGCCTTTCGCAACGAAGCGGATATGCAAGAATTTTTCTTTGTTCGAAAGCACTTCGAGCGGTACTTCCTCGTGCGTGCTTAAATCGACAACCTTCGGATGCTCAAACAAGTCTGTTTCTACGACGAGGTCGCGCTTCCAGTTCAGGGAATTGAAGATGACCAGCGCGTTGGCCGGCGTATGAATATCGTTCGCGAGCTGGCTCATGGAGCGGTTCATCACATCGTTGATCTCGAGGGCCGCCCGGTCTGCCCGGTCGTCCTTGACTCTTAGTTGCTTGATCGTTTCGTCATGATCGGGCTGCGTGATCGAGTTGTAGGATGCCCATGTGTGCTCGGCAAACAGAATTATGTTTTCCCAGATGTCGGCGAGCAGTCCTTGCGGCGGATTCAGGTTCGCATCAACCGTATGCGTTGCTGTTGATAGAATTTCGGCCGACAACGCTCTGGTCTGGTTCTCGCGATCCTTCTGTTCGTAGTAGGCATCGCTTCCGATCCCGTCTTCCCAATATCCGCCGCCATCGCCCTTGAAAGTCTCTAATTGCCCGGCATAGTGTGCTTCGAGGTAATGGAAAAAATCGGGGAACGTCGAATAAATCAGCTTGGGGTAAACGTGCAGCTTGTTCCAGTCATCTGCAAATGTGGCTGTCGAAGGAAACAGATCTGTGTTCTCGACTTGTGTTCCATAAATCAGGGCTACATCCGGCTTGTAGCTCGGCTGTGAGTACGCCTGTAAATAAATCGGAAGCGACTCGCGTATCGCGTTGAGCTGCGGCGGCAATCCAAACAGAGTTTGCACCTGCATGTAATGCCGTGAGTACCAGAACAGCACCTTTTTCCCGTCCGGGCCGACCCACCAGAACGGCGAGTTCTCGTTCCAACGATCGTAGAAGAAGATCGGGGCCCGGTCGTTGTTCGCCGCCGCGACCCAGTACTTCACGCCGCTGCTCGCCAGTACCGAAGGATAGCTTCCCGAATACGTCGGAACGTCGGTGATGTTCGCAAATTCGAACGGCAACCCATAACGCGTTGCCAATTCTTTCGAGGCATAAAGTGATCGATACAGGGTTTCGAGCGATGCATAGGCGGTCAGCAGATTGCAATTCTGTGCGGGCATCGCCATCTTGCCGGTGCGGATCAGGTTCAGTATTTCCTCCTGTTTCGTTTTTGGGCGCGTGTCCAAGAGCTGCTGTAAATTCCAAGATCCGTCCATTGAGAAACGAAAATCGGGATGCTCAGTTATGAGTGCGGCGGCCTGAGTAAGAACTCTTGCTTGCGTCTCGGCAACTTTCCCCTGGTAGTCCGTAAAGCCTACATCGAGGTGTGTATGTGGAACAACATAGATGGTCCACTTGCGCTTGGCGGTCAAACTCACTTCTACGTGATGCTTCAGCTCGGGAACCACTTGCATCTTTCCTTGAATGGTCCCGTTCCACTCGGGGATGTCGAACGAGAGCCGCTCTTCCCCAAAGTCTCCCCGTGGGAACTCAGCCGTGTAGCGCTGGCCGTTTACCTCGAGAACCGCATGTCCCGCCGTCCAGGGCTGCGGAAAACGTACAAACGCATCCACGATCTCGGTTAGCCCGCCGGGCGTCTCGCGGTAGAAAATTGTGGGTTCCACCTGCACTGTGGCCTCGCTCCTCCGCGGCGTGCGTGCGGTCTCCCGTTCCAGACTCAAACCGTCGTAACTGATGCCGCCGATTTCCTCCTCGGTGCTTGCCGTTGCCGGCTCATCCACACAGGTGATAGTGATGGCATTCTGCCCTCGCTTCAAAAGGGAAGGGGGTACATCAATATCCAATGTGCTCTGCGATTCATGTGGATCAAATGCATATGAAAAATCACTGCGCGAATAACTAAGGTTCGGGTGCAGAAAAAATATCCCCGAGTGCTCGTTCACTTCAATCTGCAGCGCAGGAACTCGCGGCCTGTCAATTAGCGTCGCAACTCTCAGCGTGTAGCTGCCTTCAGTGGAATCGAGATGAAAGACAATCCGGTACGGGTGGCCTGTTCTCTGCTGTCCCGGCCAATCCGTGCCGGCGTTGCTCTTGCCAACTTCGAACGTGACGTTGTCCTTTTCAGCGCGAGAGAACTCGACGGGCGACTCATCAAATTTCCCGATTTGCCATACCATCGTCGCCTGGCCTGCAGCGCTGATAACCGGCAAAAGAGCCAGCGCCAGTGGCCACCACTGAGTTAGCCTCATCGGATATCTTTTCCTCGCGTGGATGGTGTTGCCTGCTATTGCCATCGATGATTACGATACATTGTCTCTTTCTCTCCGGCGCGGGTTATGAGCCAACGCGGCACTGTATCAATTGAACAAACACGCCTTGTCAGCGCCCGTCGATTTACGTTAGTCATTGCGACCACCGTCTCTTCTCTCGGTGGCTTCCTGTTCGGATACGACAACATTGTCATAAGCGGCGCGATCGGCCATCTATCCAGATATTTCCAGCTAAAGCCGGCCTCGATCGGATGGGCAGCGGGGTGCGCTCTCATCGGATGTCTCTTGGGCTCCGCGACGGCTGGCAGCATCGCGGACCGGTTCGGTCTAAAGCGCGGCCTTTACGGATGCGCCGCGTGTTTTGCTCTCTCTTCCGCGGGCGTGTGGATTTCGGTAAATTTTTCTCAGTACGTGGCTTGGCGCATCGTCGGCGGAATCGGAATCGGAGCCGCATCCATCGTTGCTCCCATGTACATCGCAGAGATCGCGCCCGCCAAGGTGCGCGGCCGCCTGGTGGTCCTGTATCAGTTTGGGATCGTTGCCGGCATTCTCTGCGCCGTCTACGTGAACATGCTAATCGAGCGCTCTGGCACCGTAACGTGGCAGATCGCACACGGCTGGCGATGGATGTTCGCCGCCGCGGCCATACCGGCGCTCCTGTTTGCTTTTGCCATTGGCTTATCTGAAGAAAGTCCCCGATGGCTCATGAAAGTGGGGCGGCGTGAGGAGGCGCAACATGTTCTCGCGGTGATCAATGGCGAAGCCGCGGCCAAGTC
Organism: Acidobacteriaceae bacterium; assembly: GCA_019244055.1. Taxonomy (GTDB): domain Bacteria; phylum Acidobacteriota; class Terriglobia; order Bryobacterales; family Bryobacteraceae; genus Bog-105. The sequence goes on from JAFATG010000271.1 coordinate 32,246, forward strand.
GGAAAGTGAGTCAATCAAGAGCTCTCTTGCGGAAGAGCAAGGCGGTCTGAAGGAACTATTTAGAGGGCCATTTCGCCGCGCTCTCGCCATCGGCTTCCTGCTCGCGGCTTTCTCGCAGACGAGTGGCATCACCTGTCTGCTCTCGTTCCTCCCAGAAGTATTCAAAAGTGCCGGTCAGAAAGCTTCAGACGCATTTTTCCAATCCGTCTTAGTAGGGATTGTGAACCTCGCTTTCACTATTTTGGCAATCTGGCTCGTGGACAAAGCCGGTCGTAAAACTCTTGTCCTCTTCGGAACGTGTTTACAGGCGCTGTCTCTCGCCCTTGTCGGCTGTCTTTACATGCTCGCGAGCGCCGGCGACGGAATCCTCGGCGGCATCATGGCTTTTGTCGCCGGTCACGCAGTTGGCAATGGCGCCGTATGCTGGGTGATCATATCGGAGATCTTCCCGACCAAAGTTCGGGGCACCGCCATGTCAATCGCTACCACCGCGCTCTGGATCTTCGCGTACTTGGCCGACCAGTTTTTCCCGCTGATGCAGAGCCATCTCGGCAGCCACGGAGCATTTTTCGTTTTCTCCTCCATGGCTGCGGTCAACTTCGTGTTTGTCCTGCTCTTCGTTCCTGAGACGAAGGGCTATTCCCTCGAAGAGATCAGTCACATGTGGCTTCCGCGCTCGATCACCGGCGCGCATCCCGTTAAGGCAACGAAACGGTAATGAGGTCTCGCTTATGAAATTGGGCTTCGGTCTATACAGGCACATGTTGAATCCGGCTCATCTTGGGTTTGCGCGGCAGGTCGGAGCAACACACGTCGTTGTCCATTTCGTCGATTACTTCAACAAAGGCGGTCCCGCCAATCCGCGCCAGGATCAGCCAGTGGGTGAACTCGCCGGTTGGGGTTACGCAGGAGATCCGCAGCAACTCTGGACCGTCCAGGAAATGCTCGAGATCAAGAAGCAGATTGAGGACGCCGGTCTGGTCTGGGAAGCGATAGAGAACTTTGACCCGGCTCACTGGTACGATGTGCTGCTCGATGGACCGCGAAAAAGAGAACAATTGGAAGGGCTGAAAACGATCATCCGCCGAGTCGGCGAAGCCGGCATTCCAATCATCGGATATAACTTCAGCATCGCGGGCGTGGCAGGGCGCGTTTCGGGCCCGTTCGCGCGTGGCGGAGCTATAAGCGTGGGGATGAACGGCCCGCTGGACGCTCCCATCCCAAAGGGCATGGTATGGAATATGATCTACGATCCAGCGGCTTCCAAAGGGAACGTGCCCCCGGCCACTCACGAGCAACTTTGGCAGCGCCTTACGGATTTCCTGAATGAATGCCTGCCGGTCGCGGAAGAAGCTGGTGTCCGCTTAGCCGCCCACCCTGACGATCCGCCCTTGCCGACTCTGCGTGGGCAGCCGCGCCTCGTCTACCGTCCTGATCTGTACCAAAAGCTCATCGACATTAACGAGAGTGTTTCCAATCAGCTTGAATGTTGCGTGGGAACCTTGGCCGAAATGCGCGATAGCGATGTTTACGACACCGTCGATCGATACAGCGCGCAGCAGCGCATCGCCTACATTCATATGCGAAATGTTCGTGGAAAAGCGCCGGAGTACAAGGAAACGCATATCGATGAAGGTGACGTGGACGTGCTTCGTGTTTTTCGGATTCTGAAGAAGAACAATTTCAAAGGCATGATCATCCCGGATCATGCTCCGCAACTCACCTGTGATGCGCCTTGGCATTCAGGCATGGCGTTCGCTATGGGATACCTTCGTGCGTGTTTCAACGCCGTTGCGGCCTAGCGCTCATGACCGACTTTGCTGAGAAGACAGCGATTGTTACCGGAACCACCGGTATCGGCAGGGCAATTGCGATCCGTCTCGCGCGCGGCGGAGCTCGAGTCTTAGGATGCGGCATCGATGCCCGTGCCAACGCCGTCCTTCGGAACGACGCTGCTTCGAATAGTCTCACGATAGAAGTTCAACAATGTGATGTCTCGTCTGCCGATGACGCGAAAGCCGCCGTCGAAAAGGCCGTGCTCCTGTTCGGCGGCGTCAACATCCTGATCAATGCAGCAGCAATCCATCCTTATGGCACGGTGACCGAGACGGATCTCGAGACGTGGAACCGCTGCCTCACCGTGAATGTGACGGGCATTTTTCTTTTTGTGCGCTTCTGCGTACCGGAAATGAAGAAGCGAGGTGGTGGCGCCATTGTCAACATTGCGTCCGTCCAGGGCCACGCCTGCCAACACGGAGTCGCTGCCTATGTGACGTCAAAGGGAGCCATCCTCAGTCTGACCCGTGCGCTCGCGCTCGATTACGCGTCCGACGGAATTCGCGTGAACTCAATTAGTCCTGGCTCAATCGCTACCCCCATGCTGGAGCTCGCTGCCCGAACCTTTTCGCCGGAATTGCCCGTCGAGGACGTATTCAAACGTTTTGGAGAGGCGCACCCGCTGGGACGTGTGGGCTCGCCGGAAGAAGTTGCCGAGTTGGCGGCCTTTCTCGCATCATCGAAAGCCGCATTCTGTACGGGTGGCGACTACTTGATCGACGGCGGTCTGACCGCAGGGCTGGCGGTCAAATAAACCGCGAACCTGTACGGAAAAGGAGATCAACAACAGCATGCCGCTTTGGGAAAACGATGATGAAGCGTTCGCGATCGCTGGAAGCGAGCTTTTCAGCTCAGTAGTGGGCGATGTGATGGACAAACTTGGCCTCGTTCACCAATTTCTCCCACCGGCCATCAAACCGCTCCGTCCTGACATGATCGTCGTCGGCCGCAGCATGCCCGTTCTTTCCGTCGATGTTTTTGGCGAACGAATTGTTGGGACCGCGAATAAGTTAATGGAGAAGCCGTTTGGCCTTATGCTCGAAGCTCTCGACGATCTCAAGCGCAACGAAGTCTATCTGAACACAGGTTCCTCACCTCGCAATGCGCTCTGGGGTGAGATGATGAGCACGCGCGCCCTCAAGCTCGGAGCCGTTGGAGCTGTGCTGAACGGCTACAGCCGGGATACCAGAGCCGTTCTGAACATGAACTTTCCCACCTTCTCTTGGGGCAGCTATGGTCAGGATGCCGGGCCGCGCTACAAAGTCGTCGATTTTCGCATTCCCGTTGAGATCGGGGGCGTTCTGGTGAAACCCGGGGATACCTTGTTCGGCGACATCGACGGTGTTTGTTGCATTCCCAGAGAGGCGGAAACGGAGGTCCTTACCAAGGCGCTCGAGAAGGCGCGCGGCGAAAAGTTAGTCCGTAAAGCGCTCGAGGCGGGTAGCAGCGCTGTTGCAGCTTTCAAGGCATTTGGAATGATGTAGAAGTAGTATTGTTCCAGCCCTCGCATCCGAGTCCCATCTAGCGCAAACTTCACGCCTGCAGATCGCCATCATCGACTGTGTCGTCCACATTCACAAGCTTGCCGGGATTCGTGCGATTGTCGGGGTCAAGTGCCTTCTTAATTGTCCTCATCACGTCTACGGCGGGGCCGTGCTCTTCGGCGAGATACTTCATCTTTCCGATTCCGATGCCATGCTCGCCGGTGCAGGTACCGGACATCCCAAGGGCTCGCTCTACAGTTTGCTCGGAGAATCGGCGGGCCTCCTCCATTTCCAGCGGGTTATTGGGGTCGATGACACAGTGGACATCAAAATTTCCGTCTCCCACGTGACCAACGATTGTGGCGGGAAACGAAAATGCGCGAGGTCTTCCCTGGTTAAGGCAATACACTCAGCGAGCCTGGCGATCGGTACGCACACGTCCGTAGTGAGCACCTCGGCTCCGGGACGCAGAGCGCGCGATGCAAAATAGGCGTTGTGACGCCCGCTCCACAGTTGTTCTCTATCTTCTAGACTAGTTCTCCATTCGAAGCTGCGAGCGCCGTGCTCTACAGCAATGGATTGCAGCAGTTCGGCCCGATTTTCGACGTCGCGCTTGTCCATACCATGAAACTCAAAAAACACCGTGGGGAGTATGGGCAAATCAATCCTGGAATATCGGTTTATGGCCTCCACTTGCTTGGCATCCAAAAGTTCGACCCGCGCGGGGCGGCTCCTAAGTGAAGGCCCTCGACAACGGTTTCGACGGCATCCCGCACCGTTGCAAACGAGCAGACGGCGACCGACACGGCCTCCGGCATGGATGTAGGCGAAGCGTCACTTCGGTCAGGATGCCCAGCCTTCCCTCAGAGCCGACGAAAAGATGTGTCAGATCGTATCCGGCAGAGGATTTCCGCGCGCGGCTGCCCGTGTGAATCACGCGCCCGTCAGCGAGTACCACCGTTCTCACGCATCGTTCCGTAACGCACTGCGGTAGTGCCGGAAGCGCGTGCTTGCTATACCTCCGATGGTGGCGTCGGCTCCCGGATCCACAAAGAACGTTAAACCCGGTGTCCTTCAAAGCTTTCACAAGTTGGACACGCGTGAGGCCCGCCTCAACAGTCGCGTCGCAGTCTTCTACGCTGATCCGGAGGATTTTGTTTAACTCGCGGAGGTCTATCGCAATACCGCCGCGTATAGCGTTGACATGACCTTCCACTGAGGTGCCCGCCCCGCTGAACTGAAACAGGTGGCATGTCGCTATGCTACGGAACTGGAAAGCTGGAATCGATTCCGGAAACTTGGACCCGATTCGGTACACCCCAAGTCCGCTGTGGAACGCAATTCAGGATCGTCAACAAACCGAGTATAGAGTAGAAGACTATGAACAACGAAAATCTGGCATCGCGGCGTGATTTGCTGAAAGGAGCGGCGATGCTGACATCAATCGCGGGCGCGCCGCACGTCCTCGGGGCCCAATCCGGCGCATCGGTGAACGCGAGCGGAGATAAAATCGTCGCCGCCGATTCGCGGAATGTCGTTGAAACGACAGCGGGCAAAGTGCGTGGATATTCACATAACGGCATTCATATCTTCAAGGGCATTCCGTACGGTGCCTCGACCGCCGGAAAGAACCGCTTTATGCCGCCAGAGAAGCCCCAACCGTGGACGGGTATTCGCAGCGCACTCTGGTTTGGCGAAGTGGCGCCATATGGGCCGCGTGCTGGATGGCATTCGGACGAGAACGCGTTCATGTTCCAGTGGAATGACGGCCAGCCGGGCGAAGATTGCCTGCGGATCAATCTGTGGACACCGGCCACCAACGATCACCGAAAGCGGCCTGTGATGGTATGGCTGCATGGTGGCGGGTACTCAGCCGGTTCGGGACAGGAATTGCTGTCCTATGATGGCGAGAACCTGGCTCGCAGGGGCGACGTTATCCTGGTGTCGCTTAATCATCGTCTAAACACGTTTGGCTATCTCGATCTCTCGACGTTTGGTGGCGAGAAGTACGCGACTTCGGGGAACCTGGGGATGCTCGATATCGTCGCGGCGCTGGAGTGGGTACGGGACAACATTCCCGCTTTCGGAGGCGATCCGAATACTGTGATGATTTTCGGCCAGTCGGGTGGTGGGGGGAAAGTTAACACATTAATGGCGATGCCGTCGGCGCAAGGTCTGTACCACCGTGCCTGTGTGCAGAGCGGCTCGATTCTGCAAGTCAACAATCCTGAGGATTCCGCGAAACTCGCTGCAGCCGTGTTGGCGGAGCTGAACATCTCGAAGAACAACATCGACCAGATCCAGATGATTCCGATGGAGCGATTGCTCGAAGGGGCGTTCGCGGCCCAGCGAATCATCACGCCACAGCGTTCGGGACCGCCGAGTTTCCGGCGCATAGGCCGCCAGCTCGGTTGGGCCCCGGTCGTCGATGGCAAGGTGATTCCCGTGGAGACTTGGGATCCAAAAGCTCCCGATATGTCGGCGGGCGTTCCGCTCATGGTCGGAACGGTACTGAACGAGTTTGTCAACGGCATCGGCAATCCCGATGCCTTCTCGATGACCAATGAGCAGCTCTCGGAACGATTGAAGCCGGTTTGTAGGGGACGGGAGCAGCAAGCAATCGATTTAGCGCGGCAATTGTTCCCGAAGAGCAAACCGTTTCAGCTTTACTCGATCATTCTGACGTCTTCGGTACGCGGCAGCGCGGTAAAGCAGGCGAGTCTCAAAGCCGATCTGGCAAAAGCGCCGGCCTACAATTACTGGTTCCAGTGGCAGACGCCCATACTGGATGGGCGTCCGATGGCGTTCCATTGCTCCGAACTGAGCTTCTGTTTCGATAACACAGACCGCTGCGAAACGATGACAGGAGGCGGCGAGCGGGCGCGCTCTCTCGCCGCCGCGGTGAGCGAGGCCTGGATTCGTTTCGCGCGGACTGGCGATCCGAGTCACGAAGGCTTGCCCGAGTGGCCTGCATTCACGGCTGACAAGGCGCCGACGATGATTTTCGACGACCGCTGCAAGATCGAAAACAATCCTGACGGCGCGCTGCGAGCACTGATGGACTCGGTGTCCTAGCTACGCACGTTGCCGCCGCAGATTAATGCGCTTTCAATTCCTCCTTCGGACTGCCGGGGTACTACTGACCACTCGTGATAGCCGGATCGGGCCAATACATTCGCATAAACAACATGAACTCGCATTATTATTCTCGTTTGTTGGCTGAGCCGCCCCTAGCCAGTTGTAGAATTGCTTCGGATCGGAGGGCAGTGTTGCTTGTACATAAATTTTCAACGAATGGTCAGGGTTCAGACAGGCCTCGTGCCCTTGTGCTGTGCTCAGCGTATTGTAGGTCACGTGTACGTTGTCAACCAGTGTCCATCGTGATGGACCAGAACCCGTTAACGTCTATGGGCGGGGCGGTTGCTGTCTGATGTTCCTGGGCCATCGAACGCCATGACCATAGGCCGCTGTCAACAGCGAAGGCAGACATTCCCCCCTCTGCCATTCCCTCCTGTAAGGAATGATTTTCCAATCGCGGTCTGGTCCGTCAAGGTTGCGCGAAGCGCGCCGAAGGGAAACGTTGAGGGGTGATCGCGATTCGGTAGGTTTGAGTGGGAGGGAATGGCAGGTGTCCTCGCTATTGTGCATCATGATTCCTTGCTCTTGCTCCAGCTTCCATCCGCGCTCTGGTCGGCTGCTTCGCCGCACGCACATTGGGATCGGATCTGATCGAGTCGGCGCTGCTTACTGGATCGCGGTCTTGTTTTCCAACCCGTTTTCGTGTCGCAGTCGCCGAGGAAAATGCATTGCACAGCCAGGAGAGAGGACGAAGTTGCGTGCCCACCTGTAGTTCAAGCCACTGCTGGTTCTGGTTGTGGGCATCGGGTAGAACGGTCGGTATTGCCGCTGCGAAACCCACAATCGATGTAGCAGTATTGCGAGTTTACGCGCAACCGCCTTGCGTTTAGATCCTTTCCCGCCGCGTTGGGACAAGTCCAATCGCCAGCAACGATATCCTAGCGGCTTCGCAATCCCCCTCGCTGTGTTGATCAGCAGCGTCCGAGCTCGGAGGAGTGCCGCCCGTGCTCGAATAAGGCTCAGGTCGCGCCGCGATTCAGCGGAACGGTGTCGAATTGGACAAAGAATAGATAGATCAACGCGAGCATATCGCGCCAACTTGAGAGCATGTTCTTGTCGCTCTTCTTCGTGCTGCCCGTAATGGCCGCCAATTCGCGGACATTAGCCATTATCACGTCATGGGTGAGTTCGGTCAGCAAGGCGCTCACCCAGAGAGAATGCGTGCCGGCTTCGAGTGCAACACGCGCACATTGCAGGCCATCGAAGCGCGCTACAAGCGCTTGCTGCGTAAGTTTAACGCGGTCTTCATGGATGATCTCACCATCCTTATCCAAGATGCAGACTTGAGCCCATCGATCACCCAGGTCCAATCCAATCGTGAACTTACCGTGCTCGGCGTTGCGCGCCCGAGGTTCCGGCTGTTTCCGCATTACCTGATCTCCTTTTCGGCGGAATTTACCAGGTCGTATTCACTGCGACCTGCTCATCCCATCTGGATTGAAGCCATCCAATACCTCAATATGGAACCGCTGCGCGAACACAAGAAGGAAGCACTCCGAAAGCTGGGAGACGCAGCGTGAAGGTCTCTACAGGACTGACCAGCGCCAGGCGCTCCCAAGCCGCCCTTGCCCTGGACCCCATCCCGGCTCACACCAACGCCGAAATGCCTCACATCCAATTTGCAGAACTTGATAAGCACGCTCGAGAAAGGCCAGACGCAGAAACGCTGCCGCCGCTTGGGGAACCGTCTGCTGAGGGAACATCTCCGCGCTCCGTTGTTGCGGGTTCGCGCCACTGGACAACTCGGCAATACATTACATTCCTAGCGCGGGGAGATCGCCTGCATGTGGCGCTTCACCCGCAACGGCATCACTGCGCGTTAAGGTAATGTGTCCTTGAGATCAGTCCGAGGCGACTCTGCCCCATTAAGTGTGTAGAGCCGACAGATAGCCTTTGGTGGACGGCATGGGATTCGAACCCACGACCCCCACGTTGCGAACGTGGTGCTCTCCCAGCTGAGCTAGCCGCCCACTCTCAAAGAAGCGCATCGAAACCCTTACCGCTCGTGCACTGCGGCATCGCCGCGACCCTCTCAATATACCAGCCTCCCCATGCTAGGATGGCTGTTCACTGTCCTCGCTCTATGGTCCTCTCCGACGTCGATGTTCGCCGCTACATTGAACGCGGTAAGATACGCATCTCTCCGGAACTTCCACCCGAGCAGTTCGGAAGCTGCTCGGTCGATTTCCGCTTAGGCCCCGAGTTCAGCGTGTTCGAGCACAGCCGCCATCCCTACATCGACGTGCGCGAGAAGAGCGCCATCCAGGACATTATGCGTACGGTCCAAGTAAAACCGGGCGAGCCGTTCATCCTCCAACCGCGCGAATTCGCTCTTGCTATCACGGAAGAAAGTTTGGAGTTGGACGATGACGTGCTCGGGCGTCTGGAAGGCCGCTCCAGTCTCGGCCGCATCGGTATCATCGTTCATGGAACGGCCGGCCTGTTCGATCCGGGCTGGCGCGGCAAAGCCACTCTGGAATTGAGCAATCTGGGCATTATGCCGGTCGCGCTGTATCCGGGCATGCGCATCTGCTCGTTCACCTTTGAGCAGTTGTCGTCACCTGCGTCTGTGCCGTACTACAAGAAAGCCGGCAATAAGTACGCCGGGCAAACTCAGCCGCTCGCCAGCCGCCTCACTGCGGAAGTGAGCAAACCCTAACGCCCGGACGACCCGAATCCCCCGATTCCACGCACTGATTCCGCCAGCTCCGTCTCCTGCCACTCGATCGCCTCGTATTTCGCAACCACCATCTGCGCGATCCGGTCACCCGCATGGATCTCATACGGCTCCTTGCCGAGATTGAGCAGGATCACCTTTAGTTCGCCTCTATAGCCGGGATCGATTGTGGCGGGTGCATTTGGCAAAGTGATCGCATGCTTCAGAGCCAAGCCACTGCGCGGTCGCACCTGCACCTCATAACCGCTAGGTATCTCGAGCGCAAGCCCGGTCGGAACAGCTTGCGGTATACCTGGCTCCAGAACCGTGCCGGTCACGCAGCGAATATCCATCCCGGCATCCTCAAGGGGTCCATGCGCGTATGCGGGTAAACAGGCATTCTTATTAAGTTTCTTAATTCGGATCAACATGCGGGACGAATCCGTTATCATAGCGGTTCATGTCCGGAACGAGTACTGGTCCACGCTCCGAACACGGCCGCGTATTGACCATTGCGCCACTGCCGCCCGAGAAGCTTGCCTACGCTCTCGCCCGGTATAGCCGTTCTCCCGATTCCATCCGAGATTCAATCGAGTGGGTGCGCACCCATGACTCGGCCAAGTTTCTGGAAAGTTTTTATTTCCAGTACGGCCATGCCTCGATCCCCGATCTCGGCCACGTGACCGTATGCTTCGAAGGTGTTTCCGAACTCGCCGCCACGGAGATCGAAGACGAGCAGCTCTGGGACGGACAAGCTCGCAGCTCGCGATTCCAGGACTTCTCCAAAACGCGCGTGATCGTTCCACCTGAGTTAAGTGCGGACGAAACCGCCATTTATGAGACGGCTGTCGCCCGGCTCCTCGATGCCTACAGAACTGTGCAGCGCGGCGTCGCCGAATATTTCGCCGGGCAGCTTCCGAAGCCACCGGACATGCGCGAGGACGCATACCGACGTAATCTGGATGCGCGCGCCTTCGATGTGGCCCGTTACCTGTTGCCATTCGGCGTTCCTACCGGTGTCGGGCAGGTCACGAGTATCCGCACTCTGGAGAAGCAAGTCGGCCGCCTCAAAGCTTCCGAATTTCAGGAATTGCGCGACATCGGGGTTGAGCTCTCGCGCGCCTGCGCCGCATCGCCAGCCTGTATCTGGGACGGCAATACGGCCGAACCCGTCGCCCCTACCTTGGCTCGTCATGCTGAGGCGGACGAGTACGCCGTGCGCTTGCGCGCGGACTTAAGCGAATGGGCTGCCCATCATCTGCCTAAAAGTGAGAACATCTCTGGGCCTGCAGTTGATTTGATCGAGCCCTCTGATCACGTCGCCGATATCTGCGCCACGTTGCTGTACGCCGTTACGGACTGCCCCTATCGTGAGCTCTATAAAGCGGCCTGCGCTTGGCCAGCAGCGAGGCGTCAGGAAGTTCTACAAGTTGCGCTCGGCAAGCGGGGCCGCAGGGACGAATTGCCTCGCCAGTTCCGTTCGGCTCCTTATGTTTTTGACTTGATAATGGACATCGGCGCCTATCGCGATCTTCACCGGCACCGTCGTTGCCAGCAGACACGTCAGCATTACACCAATCAACTTGGCTACGAATCTCCTGACGTATTGGCAAAGTGCGGTTTGGAGCAAGTCTATTCGGCTGCGCTCCAGACGGCGGATGAAACGATCCGTCGCCTGCCCCAGCCAGCCGCGCAGTACTTGCTCCCCTTAGCCGCGCGTTCGCGATTCCTGTTCAAGATGGATTTCGCCGAGCTGGAATACGTGTCGCGTTTACGCAGCGGAGTAAAAGGCCACTTCTCGTATCGGAGAGTGGCTTGGGAGATGAAGCAGGCGCTTGCGGCCCTCGATCCAGTGCTCGGTGGCTTGGTGCAGGCTACGCCGCCCTGGATCGAAGATCCCCTCAAGAGATGAGGGAAGATCCGCTGAAGAGATGAACTAATCGAGATTCAACGTCTTCCTAACGGTGCCCCGCTCGCTCTGAATTTTCTCCTGCAGCAGCATGATCGAATAAATCAATTGTTCCGGCCGAGGCGGGCAACCCGGCACGTACACATCTACGGGGATCACCTGGTTCACGGGAATTAAGGCGTAATTGCTGAACACGCCGGTTGACGTTGCACATGCTCCCATAGAGATGACCCACTTGGGTTCGGGCATCTGTCGATAGAGCTGCCGGATAACGGGCGCCATCTTAGTCGAAACTCTTCCGGCAATAATCATGAGGTCCGACTGCCGCGGTGATCCACGAAAAACCTCTGCCCCGAAGCGGGCTGCATCGTATCGCGAGGCCATCATCGACATCATTTCGATCGCGCAACACGCTAACCCGAAAGTCATTGGCCAGAGCGAGTTCTTCCGAGCCCAATTGAGCGCGTTGTCCAGAGTGGTGGTGATCACGCTGTCACGAACCAATGCTGAGTCGTCCTGATCGGCCCGCGCGAACAACTCAGGCGGTTGGCTAAGTACGAAAGCTTCTGAGTCGCCCACGGCTCAAGTATCCCATGTGCAAAACTCGCTCTGCAGCTTCCTGGCTGAACGAATCGGGTATCTCGGCGACTCGCCGCCTAAAATCAGAAGTTACTAATGCGTGTCTCCGAAATCCGATTTCTGCCTGCGGGCAGCCGTACTGAGTCCCTCGTCCGCGCTGCCGAGGAATGCGGCATTGCCCGAGAATATTGGGATATCTTCCATAAACGCCATGAGGTCTCTCTCGAAGCGCAGGAACGGATTCTTGCCGCCTTGGGTTGGGACGTCTCGAGCTATGAATCGATGGAAGCCGAGCGCCAGCGCCATTTTCGCCAGAGCTTTACTTGCCCGCTTGGGAAAACGTCTGTAGTCAGTGAAAGCGATAAGGCCGTTCTCATTACAGTTAGCGGGGCTGATAACGCTTCTCTGTGTTATGAAGTCGATCTCGAGGGTGGACAAGCGGTCGCCGGTTCCATCGACCTGGCGCAGCTTCCTCTCGCCCGCCGCGTTGGTATCGAGGATCAGGTCTGGAGCGCATATAAGCTTTCACTACCCGCTGAGGTACCGCTCGGGTATCACCGGCTGAAAGCTGCACTGAACGGGCACTCAATTGGCGAGACTCACGTCATCGTTTGTCCCGACGAAGCCCACCTTCCGGAGAATCTGCGCAGTTCCGGTAAAACGGCGGGCTTCAATGTCTCCCTGTACGGACTGCGTTCTGATCGCAATTGGGGATGCGGCGACTTCACTGACCTTCGACCGCTGATTGATTGGGCGAGGCATGAGGTCGGATTCAGCTTCATCGGTTTGAATCCTCTGCATGCGTTGCACAACCGCGCACCATACAACACCAGTCCGTATCTACCTCTTTCGATCTATTACAAGAATCTGATCTATATCGATATTGAGAGCGTGCCTGAGTTCAAGATCTCCCGCTCAGCGCAGTGCCTTGCTAGTTCACCGAAGATGCAACAAAAGATTCGCGGTCTACGAGAGGCCGAGCTCGTTTGCTACGAGGAAGTGGACCGGCTCAAGCGCTGTTTCTTGAAGCTTCTATATCGTGAGTTTCGGCGCGAACGCGCGCGTGGCTCGGAACGATCTCTCGCCTTTTTGCGGTACTCGCATACTGAAGGAGACTTGCTTGACAAGTTTGCCCTTTACTGCGCTCTCGATGAAGCCCTCCACAAGGAAAATCGAAATCTCTGGACCTGGCGCGATTGGGCTCCTGAATATCAAGCCTCGGAATCAAAAGCAGTGGAGCTGTTTTCCCGTCAGCACGCCCGCTCGGTCGAGTTTTACAAATACATCCAATTCATCGCCGACGAACAGCTTCAGGCCGCACAGAGGTTCGCCAGGGAAAGCGGTATGTCGATCGGGCTCTACCACGATCTGGCCGTTGCCACCGATAGCTGTGGCTCGGATCTTTGGGGCTATCGAAACTTCTACGCGAACGGTTGCCGTGTGGGCGCGCCTCCTGACGATTTCTCACCACAGGGTCAGGATTGGGGTTTCCCGCCGCCTTCCGCCGAGGCCCACCGCGAAAACGGCTATTGTCTCTTCCGCGACACTATTCGGAAAATCGTTGCGTATGGCGGCGCTTTGCGTATCGATCACGTGATGCGGCTCTTTCGATTGTTTTGGATTCCTGAAGGCATGGAAGCGCGCCACGGCGCGTACGTGCGCGACCATGCTGTCGATCTGATGCGCATTCTCGCGCTGGAGAGCGTTCGCAGCAAGAACGTCATCATCGGCGAAGATCTCGGCACCGTAACCGATGAAATTCGCGAGATGCTTGCGGGCTTCGGAATTCTTAGCTATCGCCTTTTTTATTTCGAAAAGGATCAGACAGGTGCGGCGTTCAAGCCGAGTCGCGAATATTCAAGGCAGGCGCTTGTCTCGTCTACTACCCACGATTTACCGACGCTCGCCGGTTTCTGGAAGAGCCGTGACATTGAAGCCCGCCGGGCAGCCGGCTTGATCGACGAAGCTGGTTACTTGGCTCAGATGAACCAACGCAAACGTGAGAAGCAGCTCATGCTTGACCGGCTTCATTCGGAGAACTTGCTTCCTGAGTACTACACGCGCAGGGCCGAGCAGGTCTTTGAGCTCGACGGCGATCTTCACAACGCTGTTATGGGTTTTCTCGCTCAGGTGCCTTCGATGATTCTTCTGTTGAATCAGGAAGATTTCACGAAGGAAGCGGACCAGCAGAATCTTCCGGGCAGTACCGCCCAATATCCCAATTGGCAACGCAAAATGCGGGCTAAAGTTGAAGATCTACGCTCACCCCAGTGGGCCGGGTATACAGCTATGTTGCGCAATCAGCTCGCCCGCACCGGCCGGAGTAGCCGCTAGTGCTGATTTGTCTCCTCGGCCCTTCCCCGGATATTTGTGGCTGCAGCAGAGGCGCTAGCACCTCGCGTGCCTCGACCTCACGGTCGCGGCCAACCTGAATCTGTATCCGCTTCCGCAGGAACGGGTCCGCCGTTTCGATTAGCGTGCTGATCTGGTCTAAAGCAAGGAATGGAATCCCCCGCTTGCTCCAGCGATCCCTTCGCCAATGCAATCGCCACAGGATCGTCCGTGTCCAGAACGACCGCGAGTCGCAACTCCGGATCAAACGAGCTCATAACTTATTTACATAATGACGTGAAACGTGTGGTGTTCGAAGCCCTTGCACCGTTATTCACCCCAAGTGCTCAGTTTCGCCTTGACAATGCCGTGCAGAGTCTTGATACTTCTATGTGTTCGCTAGCAATACCACTTACACGAACCAGGGAGTTGTGTATGAAAAAGCTTTTGTTTGCATTCGGCCTCGCAGGCGTCCAGGTTTTTGCTCAATCAAGTTCCTCCACGCCCGCCGCCCCCAATCCGAATCCGCTGAGCGCCGCGACCAAGTACATGTATGGCATGAGCAAGGGTGACGTGTTGAAATCAGCCGAAGAAATGCCGGAAGAGAACTATTCTTTCAAGCCCGTATCCACCGTCCGAAGCTTTGGCCAACTGGTTGGCCATGTTGCCGATGCCCAATACGAGTTTTGCTCTGCGGTTGTCGGAGACGGCAAGCAGCCTCCCGGAATCGAGAAGAGCAAGACTAGCAAGGCCGACCTTATCCAGGGTTTGAAAGATGCCTTCGCATACTGCGACCAAGCCTACTCCAGTATGACTGATGCCCAAGCTCCGGTAGTCGTCAAGTTCTTCAACCACGATGCGCCGAAGCTCAGTATTCTCAATTTCAACGTCGTTCACAACATGGAGCACTACGGCAATATGGTCACTTACTTGCGCATCAAAGGCTTGGTGCCCCCCTCTAGCCAGCAGCAATCCATGCAGTGAGCCAAATGTTTCGTCTGGCGAACTGAAAACGCGGTTCAGCGCGCTTCGTTGATCATTGCGGGTGCCTTGTATTCGGCCGTACAAACCATCGCAGATTTCCCGCTACAAATGGCCCAAGGTTGCCGTCCAGCAAGTGTGGTCGCATGACCTAGGAAGGTGAATAAATGGCAACTACAAACCAATCGACTGTGGTCGCAGTCTTTCGAAACAGATCTGAAGCGGAGAGCGCCGCGGCGGATCTGAAGGCAAACGGAATTCCTGAAAAGAATGTCTATATAGGCTCCTATTCGGATACTGGCGACTCCAGTAGTAATACCCGTACCTGGCAGGAAACTCATCAGCATGAAGGCGGAATAAAGGGCTGGTTCAAGTCTCTCTTCGGACAGGATGACGCGGAGGCCTCAGACTCGGTTTACTACGAGAATGCAGCCAATCGCGGTGAAGTGCTCCTGAGTCTAGACGTGGATGATCAGAACGTCGATCGTGTAACCAGCATCCTGCAGAATCACAATCCAATTGACGTTGGCGAGGAGACAACGAAAATCGGGCAGCAGACGACGGCAAGAGCGGCCGCTTCCGCTTCT
The DNA here is from genome assembly GCA_019244055.1 of Acidobacteriaceae bacterium. Lineage (GTDB taxonomy): Bacteria > Acidobacteriota > Terriglobia > Bryobacterales > Bryobacteraceae > Bog-105. The sequence goes on from JAFATG010000271.1 coordinate 47,747, forward strand.
CCGGCTCCAACAAGTTCCACAAAAACCAAGAGCAAAGATGCCGACCTCCCCAAGTCCATCCCAGTGGTCGAGGAAGATCTTCAGGTCGGCAAACGCCAGATTCTCCGAGGCGGCGTTCGTGTTTACTCGCGCGTCCGTGAACAGCCGGTTGAAGAGACCGTACGTCTTCGCGAGGAGCATGTGCGGGTTGAGCGCCAGCCCGCCAATCGAAGCGTTGAGGCCGGTGATTTGCAAGCCGGTCGTGACGAGGTCATTGAAGTCCAGGAATTCGCTGAAGAGCCGGTCGTTCAGAAGCAGGCCCGGGTAGTCGAAGAGGTACGCGTTAGCAAGGATGCATCGGAACGCACAGAAACCGTGCGCGACACTGTTCGTCGCAGAGAGGTGAATGTCGAGAATTTGGGCAAGGGCGATACCGCTACGGCTGCTTCTACTACCAAGGCAAGCGGCATAGACGACGATTTCCGAAGAGATTTCCAAACACGCTATGCGAGTTCCGGAGCCTCCTATGAAGACTACGGGCCGGCATATGAATACGGGTACCAAGCTGCCAGTGATCCTCGCTATCAGGGCCGCAGTTGGGATGAAGTAGAATCCGATCTGCGTAGCGACTACGGCCTTCGCTATCCGAATAGTGCCTGGGAGCGCATGAAGGCTTCCGTTCGCTACGGGTGGGACAAAATCACAGGCCGTGCGCGTGGGGCGACGTCGACACGCTAGCGGGGACTTCCGATGTCTATCGCCCCAGACGAGTCTGACCTGGTCATTCCTGTCGTCCAGGAAGAAGTGAACGTAGACGCCGCTCCGGTTCTTACCGGCGGCGTCCGCGTTACCAAACACGTTCACACTCAGGACGAGGTTCTCGAGCAGGAGCTCCGCACCTCACATGCTGATGTGAAGCGTGTGAAAACAAACCGCGTGGTCGATGGCCCGCGCCAGCCGCCTCACCGCGAGGGAAACACGCTTATCATTCCTGTGGTTTCCGAAATCTTGCGGATCGAAAAGCAGTGGGTGGTCACCGAAGAGATCCATATCACGGAGCACAAAGAGACGGAAACCGTGCAGCAGACGGTGCCTGTCCGGTACGAACAGGCCCACATCGAGCGTCTGGACGATGCCGGAAATGCTGTTGGCTCTCTCGATACACCCGCTGAATCGGTACAGACTCGCACCGCCTCTCAACCATCTCTTGTTCGGCGTGCGGCCGCCGGAGCGGAGGGCAGCAATCGTCGACTCCTGTCAGACACCCCGAGCCTGATCTCCGATCAGAACGTCCGCCCGCGGCGCACACGGCAACCTCGTTCGCAACCAGAGGCAAAACGCCGTCAAGAGTAATACTTCACCCCAAAAATCCAGGCCAAAGCTCAGGAGGTATTGCTGCCAGGGTTTGTACTGTAGAATTGCCTGCGCAAACGAGAGGGAGCAGGCGGCAATAAACAAAGCATTCGCTCTCGCAATGGCTTGCCGCTCGCTCACAGCCAACTCTGAGTTCCATGGACCCCGGTCAATGCCCTGAGTGAAGAGACAGCTAGCAATCAAAACTGCCGGAGCCAGCGAAATGAGTCCGCTTTTCACCGCGTACGGCTCTAGCAGGGAATACAGAACGAACGCCAGCCCATCCCATGCCCACAGTTTGCGCTCATCCGCGCGCAGGACCTGAACTGCAAAGAAGATGTAGACCGCGAGAGCAATGATCACCCACGCGATAACTGCTGTATGTGGCGAAAGCGACAGGATGTTGATGTGCGGGAACCTTTTCAGGGGCGGTTCTATGGGAGTCAAGTACCGTAGCAGCAACCCGCGTAAGGATTGGCCGGGGAAGTAATAGAACTCTGAGTAGGTGGTTCCTACGCGCCCCACAGCTTCGTACCACTGGTGAAGAAGCGCCCAATAACCCGTTGCGCCAAATGCCGTAACGGGGGCTAGCCAGAGAAGAGCTAATCCAAGAGCGAATGAAACCGCCGCCCGGATTCTGGTTCGCCGAAGAAGCCACGGCAGAAACAGAATCGGCCAGATCTTAAACGTGACTGCCAGCGCCATCAGTATCCCGGACCAGAGCGGTTGCGTTTCGGAAAGAACGAGCGCTAGAAAAATCCAGGCGATGACGAATGGCTGCACGTTCCCATACCGAACTGCCAGCACGAGATAAGCCAGCAGAAAGGTGCAGCACGCAGCAACGGAGCGGGACGTGAACCGCAGTCCGCGAATTCGGATGGCGAGCGTCACCGCTAGGGTTCCGTTGATCCATGCGGCCAGCATCCACCAGAAGCCAGCCACCCGAAAGCTCAGGTACTTAAGAGGGAATAGAAGCAGATACGTTACGGGCGGGTAACGATACTCCATCGGGAATCCGATACCGCTTGCCGGCCCATATGCCGGCCGCGTTCCGCTGAAAAATCCGTTCACGGCGTACCAATAGACTGCGAGATCGACGCTCTTTGTCAAGAAAAGCGAAGAGGCAATGGCCAGGATTGCGATCGAGCCGTAGATGAGGATTCTCGGTCGCTGGTTTGCGTCCTTCTGAGGAATTTCCTGGAGCCGCTGCTCCTTCGTCACGGGTGTGCCCAACTTTATTTTTCCTTCCACTCCAAAAACTTACCGGCCATTTTCAGGATCAACGGTTCGTTTTTCCAAGCTTCGCATGCTATCGTCGGGCAGGCTCGCGGTGCGCGGAAGCGTATCGCGAGTCATTCGTTTTAGGAGATGTAGTTACCCCTCCGATTCATTCGCTGTGCTGAAAGAATAAGCCCGACTGGACGCCTAAAAAAGGAGCAAATGTGCGAAAAATTCTCGTGATCTTGGCAATGCAACTCGCGAACCCGATGTGGACAAGCACCCGCCATACAATCAATGAACTGCATCAGCCGACGACGGTCAATCAGACCTCGTTCGTTTTGAACTGGGTGCCGGTGAGCGGGTCGGTCTCGATATATCAGAACGGCATCCGTCTGGTACCGGGCCTGGACTTTACGGTGAACGGCGGCAACCTGACCCTGCTGGTGCCGCACCTGGGGCAGCCCGGAGATTATTTCCTCGTAGATTACGACCACCAGCAATAGATCGCGAAGTTTAGACCTGCGGGCGGCCGCGAGTGTCCTCCGTCCGCCCTAAATCGCTGGACACCTAACGCACTAACTGGCGAGTCCGCGCGCCCGATTTACCTGGTTTTCTAGCGTTTGCGAAGCTTAATGCCGCATCTCTCTTGACTGATATTGCAATTAGCGATAAGATAATTGCAGATCGCTATATGAAGGTCGCCGAGAAAATCCGTTACCTCCGAGTCGTCGAAGGACACCTCCGCGGCCTGAATCGCGAGATGACTCAAAAGGAAGTGGTCGCCGCCGTCCGCAAGGAGCTGAAAAAATCTATCAGTCAGCCCTATCTTTCGCAGCTAGAAAACGGCAGCCGCCGCCACCTGACCAACACTACCCGTCTATTGCTCTCGAAATTTTTTCGAGTGCATCCGGGTTACCTGGTCGATGATCCCGAAGGTTTCCAAACGGAGCTGATTTCCGATCTTCGCGATCAGGAAGACAAGCTGGACCTCTGGCTCATTCAGGGCGCCGAGCGCTTCCGTCGCGATGCTCCGCTTTCGGAGGCACTGCTGAAGCTTGCCCGGCACGAAGACACTCGCAAGTGTGTCCTGCTGCTTGGAGAGGTCCTCGAAACACCGGACCTGTTGGATCGTCTGTGGGAAGTTCTCGAACCAAGAGAGGAGGTCGTCTCATGAGCTGGTCTGACATATACCTGCTTTGTTTCGCCGTCGGAGCCCTCTGGGCTTTGGCGTCACTGTTACTCGGCGGATTTCATCTGGGGCACAGCGGCCACGGGCATTTCCATGCCGGTCACGGCGCTCACGCACCGGTCCATGGACATGGCGCGGTAAAGGGAGCGTCGCCGAGAGGAACGACGTCCAGTTGGGCCGGGGCGATGGTCAACCCCAGTTCCGCCGCTGTTTATCTCGCCTGGTTCGGAGGAGTCGGTTATCTGTTAACACGGCACTCGGGTCTGGGTTTCTGGATTGACCTCGCGATTGCGATCGTAGTCGGCCTCGTGGGCGCGTGGTGTCTCGCAGCGTTTCTCCGTTTCCTCCAATCGCGCGAGCAGCCGATGGACCCAGCAGACTACGAGATGGTCGGCGTTCTCGGACGCGTCGCGAGTCCCATTCGACCGAATGGCGTCGGTGAAGTGATCTACGTGCGCGATGGTGCTCGGCGGCCTCTCAACGCACGCAGTGAAGATGCGCGGGAGATTGCCCGCGGCGCGGAAGTTGTGGTCACTCGCTATGAAAAAGGAATTGCTTATGTACGTACCTGGGAGGCAATGACCCAGTCGGGTATGACATTCGGCCCGGAATCGTCGCCAAAGGAGCAGACAAATGATATCACGTGAAGTTGTATTCATCGCAGCGCTGGCTGTTCTCACACTGCTGGTGCTGATGATGGTCATGGCTACGCTGTACCGCAAGGCCGGACCGCATGAGGCCTTGATCGTGTACGGGCTTCGAGGGACGCGCATTGTCAAAGGCCGTGGGACGGTGATTTTCCCCATGGTCGAGAATTTTCGCCAGCTCTCGCTGCAGCTCATGTCGTTCGACGTGGCCCCGGTACAAGATCTGTACACGAAGCAGGGCGTCGCTGTTACCGTTGAGGCCGTTTCTCAAATCAAAGTGAAGAGCGATCCCGAATCCATTCAGACCGCCGCTGAGCAGTTTCTCACCAAGACGGATCAGGCCCGCGAAGGACTCATTCGGTTGGTCATGGAAGGGCATCTACGCGGCATCATCGGTCAGCTCTCGGTCGAGCAGATCGTGAAAGAGCCCGAGATGGTCGGCGACCGCATGCGCGCGACGTGCGCGGATGACATGGGCAAAATGGGCCTCGAGGTCATCTCGTTCACGATTAAGGAAGTGCGTGACAAAAACGAGTACATCAGCAACATGGGCCGGCCCGATATTGCGCGCATCAAGCGCGATGCCGACGTCGCCGCGGCTGAAGCCGATCGCGATACCGCTATTCGTCGCGCCGAGGCGATGCGAGCCGCTGCGGTTGCCAGAGCCCAGGCTGACCAAGAGCGTGTCCTTGCGGAAGCGTTATCGCTGGCCGCCCAGGCCCAGGCGCAGCGCGATCTCGAGATTAAGAAAGCCCAGTACGTCGAGAGCGTGAAGCGGCAGCAGGCGCAGGCCGACAAGGCCTACGAAATTCAGGCCAACGTGATGCAACAGCAAGTAACGACGGAGGCCGTTAAGATTCGCCAGATCGAGAAGGAACAGGAGATCAAGGTACAGGAAGCGGAAATCCTTCGGCACGAAAAGGAACTCATCGCCAATGTACTGAAGAACGCTGAAATTGAGCGCCAGCGAATCGAAATGCTGGCCGAGGCCGCGCGCCGCAAAATGACCATTGAAGCCGAAGGTAGTGCGTCCGCGACCCGCCTCCAAGGTGAAGCCGATGCCGACATCATCTTGAAGAAGGGCGAAGCGGAAGCGCGCGCCATGAATGTCAAGGCCGAGGCCTACCAGGAATGGAATCAGGCCGCCGTGGTAGACAAGCTTATCACCGGTTTGCCCGAAGTGGTCAGAGCGTTGGCTTCGCCGCTTGCAAACATCGACAAAATCACGATCGTCTCGACCGGAGATGGCGCGTCGGGGATGAACAAGATTACGGGCGACATGACTAAGATTGCCGCTCAGATACCGGCTCTCTTCGAGACTTTATCCGGTATGCAGATGTCTGAGTTACTCGGAAAAGTTCGCAGCATTACTGATCGTTCCGCCGACTCAGGCAAAACCAACGGAAGCACAGGTACGCAGTCGTAAAGGAGTAAGCAATGCCGCTACTAGATAGAGTGATGACCCTAGTCAAAGCGAATATCAATGATTTGATTGACAAAGCGGAAGACCCGGAGAAACTGCTGAAGCAGTTGCTCCTGGACATGCAGAACCAATTCATGCAGGTGAAGACACAGGTGGCGATTGCCATTGCCGGTCAGCACTTGCTCGAAAAGAAACATCAGGAGAACATGAACCAGCAAAACGAATGGCTTCGCAAAGCCGAATTGGCGATTCAGAAGAACGAAGATGGGCTCGCGCGGGTGGCGGTGGAGCGGGCTGTCACGTACGAAAACGCCTCGAAGAATTTCGCGCAGCAGATTGAGGAACAGGCTGATCAGGTCCGGATTCTGCGTGATGCCTTGCACCGCCTGGAGCAGAAAATGACCGAAACACGAACCAGGACGGAGCTGCTAATTGCCCAACATCGCCGCGCGAAATTAGGTCTGCGCACCGGCCTCTCCGACTCTCAAGAGTTCCGGCGTGAGCTGGCGCTCGATCGCATGCAAGGCAAAGTAATCGAGGCCGAAGCGCTCCAGCAGGGAACTCTCGAAGGCGCCAAACCGGACAAGTTCGCCATGCTCGAGAAATCAGACCAGGTGGATCGTCTACTGGCGGACCTAAGGGCGCGAGCCACTCGGGCTCTAACTTGATTCGTTAAGATTCCAGTGTGATGAAGGCGCTCTTGCTTTCCGAATACGGAAGATTGGAAACCGTCGAGGTCCCTATGCCGCGTCCCGGGCCGGAAGACATTCTGGTCCGCGTCGCGGCTTGCGGTATTTGCGGCAGCGACGTACACGGCTATGATGGCTCATCTGGCCGCCGGATTCCTCCCATCATCATGGGGCATGAGGCATCCGGTACCGTGGCCGCTGTCGGAGAACGTGTTTCAGGCCTCAGTGTCGGCGAGCATGTCACGTTTGATTCCACTGTTTACTGCGGTCACTGCGAATATTGCCGCAAAGGTCAGGTGAATCTCTGCTCGAACAGACAGGTGTTAGGCGTTTCCACTCCCGAGTACCGCCGCCAAGGAGCGTTCGCCGACTACGTTGCAGTGCCCGCGAGAATCGTCCACGTCCTTCCGGAGAGTCTGAGCTTGGAGGAAGCCGCGATGGTGGAACCGCTCGCGGTCGCTGTCCATGCGGTATCCCTTGCTCAGCTCGCCCCCAAAGGTACCGCACTCCTGATCGGAGCCGGAATGATCGGTCTGCTGGTTCTGCAAGCATTGCGCGAAGCTGGCTGCTCGCGGGTGATCGTCGCGGACATTGACGATACGCGCCTCGGGCTGGCGAAATCGCTTGGAGCCGCGGAAACCATTAATTCCAAAACAGCCGATCTTCTCAGCGAGGTTCAGCGGATCACCTTGGGCTCAGGCGCGGATGTCGCGCTCGAGGCTGTCGGCAGCACGCCAACCATCAAAGCCGCTATCGAAGGTGTGAAGAAGGGTGGAACGGTGGTGCTCATTGGCAACATCGCGCCGTCCGTCGAGATTCCGTTACAGACCGTAGTGAGCCGTGAGATCCGTTTGCAAGGGTCGGCCGCTTCTTCTGGTGAGTATCCGCGCTGCATCGAAATGCTGGCTCGCGGCTCCGTGCGAGTGAAACCTCTTATTAGCATCGTCGCGCCGATCGAAGAAGGGTCGCAGTGGTTCGAGCGTCTACGCGAACGTCAGCCGAATCTCATGAAAGTGATCCTCACGCCCGGCAAAGCGGCGGAGCGCGATCGTGGATAAGATCTTTGATCTAACCGGCCGCGTGGCAATTGTGACCGGTACCAGCCGCGGGCTCGGTCAGCAGTTCGCGCGCGCATTAGCCAGAGCGGGCGCTGATCTTGTGCTCACTAGCCGCAATCGCGATCATCTCCGAAATTTCGAATCGGAGGTCATAAGCATGGGCCGCCGCGCCGTTGCGCTGGAATTGGACGTTCGCGATCAGGGCAGTATCGAAGCAATGGCCGCCTCCGCGGAGCAGGCGTACGGCAAAGTCGACATTCTGGTCAATAACGCCGGCATGAATATCCGCAAACCGGCCATCGAAGTCACTTGGGACGATTGGAATCAGATCCTGGACACCAACCTGCGCGGCAGCTTCTTCGTAGCCCAGGCGGTCGCGCGGCGTATGATCCCGGGCGGTTACGGGCGCATCATTAACATCGGCTCTGTTACCAGTGTTGCCGGATACGCCGGTCTCGCTCCGTACGGCGCCAGCCGAGGCGGTATTCGTCAATTAACCATGAGTCTTGCAGATGACTGGGGTAAACACGGCATTACGGTGAATTGCCTCGCGCCGGGCTGGTTCCGCACTGAGCAGAACAAGGTGATGTACGAAGACAAGGAATGGGTGGAGTATCTGAGCGATCGCATTCCCATTAAGCGCCCCGGTCAACCGGGCGATCTGGATTCCGCCGTGGTGTTTCTTGCCGCTGAATCGAGCCGTTACGTGACGGGCCAAACGCTTCTGATTGACGGCGGTATCTCGACCGGTGCTGTCCGTGCGCTGCCTAGGAAGAAATAGCCGCAGGCTCGGGCACATGCTCGATCCTGCCCAGCAGAAAAATATATCCCGCGATCCCGCCCAGCAGAATGACCGCCGCGGCTCCGAACGCTCGCGAAAAAGAATTGGTCGGTCCGGCGAAGTAGCCGGTCGCGATCGGCGCCACAATGCCGGAAATCTGGTTCCCGAAGTTTACAATCCCACCGATCTTTCCTACGCTATCGCGTGGCGCGATCAACGATGGAATGGACCACGCGACCGGCGCCGCCGCCGATAATCCCCCAAGCGACAGGCTGATCCACAGAGCTGCCATGTAGGGATTCCGTGTAAACGCCGCTCCGCCCACCGCTAAACCAAGAACCATTCCCCCCACCAGAATGCTTTGCCGGACGATCGTCTCTCTATGGCCGCGCCGCACCAGCACGTCCACTAACCAGCCTCCAATTAACAAATCGGTAATAGTTCCGAAGAGCCACGGCACGCTGGTAAAAAGAATTGAGTGCTGCAGATTCATGTGCAACGCTGAAAAGTACGCCGGTAGCCAAGTAAGGAACAGATAGAAGCAATAGTTGTACGCTGCGAAGCCGATCGCCAGGCCCAGGACTTTTCGCTGACGAAGTAAATACACGAGCGGAGCGCCTTTGGTCTGCTTGGTTCTGGCATCTGGATTCGCGCCTCCCGCCTTAATGAACTCCCACTCTTCCGGTGTCAATCCACGATCGTCCTTCGGATCGCGATAGACGATGTAGAACGCCAGAAAGTAAAGAAAGCTGACCAGACCTGTGGCGGCGAAGCTTAGCCGCCACCCGAAATGAATGAGAACGATTCCGATCAGCGGAACGCCGATGCCGGAAGCGAATTTGGCCGCCGCATCGAAGAACGACGTGGCGAAGCTCCGCTCCTGCCTCGGAAACCAGTAGCCGGTCGCTTTGGCGTTTGCCGGAAAAGTCGGAGCTTCGCCGACCCCCAGCAGCAGCCGCGCGCCAACGAAGCTGCTCACGCCCGGTGCCACGGCGGCCGCAAACGACGCAAGGCTCCAGAGAAATGCGCTGATCCTGCCAATTGCCTCCACCCCGAAGCGGTCGAGCAGAACTCCCATTGGCAGTTGGAGGGCCGCGTACGTCCAGTTATAGGCACTGACGATGTACCCGAAGGCTACATTAGAGACGCCAAATTCGTTGTGAAGCGCATCGTGAGCCACCGAGACGTTCACTCGGTCGAAATAGTTGATCAAAACTCCGATTCCGAGCAGAACAGCGATCCGCCAGCGTCTGCGCGGGATCATGCGTCCGAAGCTACTTACCCAGCCCTACGTAAACATTCACATGTTCGGCTGCGGGACTTTTTTTCAGATCTTCGTAGTAGACGTCGAAATCGGTCTTATAAGCGCGATGTAGTTCGTGCGCATCTTCGAGCGACCAAGCCCGTTGCCAAAGGCCTAAGACGATCGGCCCCGCCGCTTGGCCCTGTGACTCGAGCACCGCATAATTACCCGCTTCCACCCTCTGCACAACCATCCCCGCTGGGACGTCTTTTGTCGAGGTCACCTTCGCACCCAGCGTGTAAGTGTACATTCCGTTCCTGTCAGATTGGTAATCGCTATATACCGCAATGACTCGATCGTCCGCGCGGTTCGCTATACGTACCAGAACGTCGTCATTACGAAAGCGCTTCCAGAGCTGCGCGATTTCACCGTTGCCAGAGGCCTCCATAGCATTCGAAGTTCGCGTGGAGATGCCAATGACATTGAAGGAATCGACATGCAGCTTGACAACATTGATTTGTTCAGCCATTGCCGTAAGTCCTACGAAAAGAGCGAGGACGCTCGTGGACAGGACAACGCCGCGCTTCATAGAACAGCAGCATATCAAGTCGATCCCGTTCCCTTCAATTACTCTGTCTCCGAGCCGTCCAACTTCTTCGGTACTGTTGCCGCAGCTGAAAGGGTGTTTGCCAATCTTGCCCGGCCGGTAATTCCCTCAAATGCTAGGCGCGCACGAGTCGGCAGCTTCGAAAAGATCGCAGTCAGCACGCGATACCGCCAACCGGGCACGACGAACGGTTTCCGCTGCCGCATTCCGTCGAGCGACGCTTCCACTACCTGATCCGCCGTCATCCAGAATCCTGATTTGGCAAGCCGGCCCCGCTCAAATCCCATGGCATCGTGAAACTCCGAATACGTGAAACCGGGGCAGAGCGCCTGAATCACAACGTTCGATTTCATTCCCTTTAACTCGAGATATAGCCCTTCAGTAAACGCCGTCATCCAGGTCTTTGTCGCAGAATAGCTAGTCGTTCCTGGGCTACGCACAAAGGCCGATACGGAAGAAACGTTGATAATGCCGCCGTAATCACGCGCCACCATGTTCCGTAGTCCGGCATGTGTCAGGCGCACCGTTGCCATGATATGAAGCCTGTGCATTCGTTCCTGCACTTCGAGCGGAGATTCCCAGAACCTCCCTGTGGTGCCGAAACCGGCATTGTTGATGAGGAGGGCCAGCCTTTGTTCGTTGCTGATGTATTCAGCGGCCTTCGCCAGGTCTTCCTCTCGGCTGAGATCGGCCTCCACAATCTTAGATTGGGTGTCATATAGCCTTGAGAACTCCGAGGCAAGCTCTTCTAGCCGGTCCTTGCGCCGAGCAATCAGAATCAGATCGTGTCCGGGCGCAAGTTTGCGCGCGAACGTAGCCCCGATTCCGCTCGACGCCCCGGTGATTGCGATTACATTCCTAGACAAAATTTACTCCGGCTGTAACGAATCGGAAGACGGAATCACAAGGGAGCGAAGCCCCCGCCATGATATTGGCCTCCCGTTCGTGTTCTGCACGCACAAGTTCCTATCGTTCCTTTACTCCTTCGTTATACGATCGAGTCTACCGGGTGAGCGTAAATTTGGATCGTCATACTTTTGATCGAGGTTATATCGAGCGCCTGATTCAAGGTGATGCCGAAGCAGAACGGCATTTCGCGCGCTATTTTGGCGATCTTCTCGTCATAAAGTTGCGTGCGCGCCTCCGTTCGCCTCAACTAATTGAAGATGCGCGGCAAGAGACCTTTGTTCGGGTCTTGCATGTCCTCCGAAACAAAGGCGGCCTGGAGTATCCGGAGCGGCTGGGCGCATTCGTTAACGCAGTCTGCGAAAACGTTCTCCTCGAAACATTTCGATCCGGTTCGCGACTGCAGCAGCTTCCAGAAGACGCGCCCGAACCGGTCGATCAAGGCGCGAGCGCCGAATCCGAATTTGTAACAAGGGAGCGCAAAGCTCTCGTACGCAATCTCTTAAGCAAGTTGTCGGATACCGACCGCGAGATCCTTCGGCAGCTCTTCTTGGAAGAACGCGATAAGGATGAGATTTGCCGCGAATTTCGCATTGACCGTGATTATCTTCGCGTCCGAGTGCATCGGGCTCTGGCGCGCTGCCGGGTAGTACTGGACAAGGGAGAACAAACTGCCGCTCTGACAAATGCAGCGGGACAGTGATACGGATGGGCAGCTTATGTCACAAGACCCATAAAAGAGACCTATAAAGGCCATGGATCACAAAACGGCAGAGCAGAATAGCGCGGTAGAGAAGTATCTTCTGAATGAGTTCACGACCGGCGAGCGGCAGGAATTTGAGGCACATTTCTTCGACTGCCCCATTTGCGCCGACTTGGTACGGCAGGGTGCAATTTCAATCGACAACATAAAGGGCGTTTTCCGGGAGACCCCGGCAAGAGGAGCGGTCGCCGGCAGGACGGCACGACCGGGTTCACGATGGTTTTCCTGGGTGCGTGCCCCAGTTCTTGTTCCTTCGTTGGCCGCCCTTGTTCTGGCGGCCGTGGTCAGTTACCAGAATCTGGTTTCGATCCCGCGGCTTGAACGTCCCCTAGTACTTTCCAGTGCCGTGCTGAGTTCAGTATCGCGAGGAGTTGCGCCTGTAATTAGAGTGGATCGGAAGCAGGCTCTGTTCAACTTGAATTTCGAGGTCGATTCGCCGCAAGCATATCCCTCTTATCAGTGTGAATTTCGAAATCAGGTCAATAATATTGTCCTGAGTGTTAATTCCGGCGAAAAGAAAGTGGCGAGCTTCACTCTGAATCTGCTCCTGCCCGCGAAGTTGTTCCCGCCGGGCGCATATGAGATGGTGCTTCGGCCTGATTCCAGTCCAAATCTGGAGCTGCGCCGGTATGATTTCGTTATCCAAAACCAAGGAGAGGATCACTGATGCCCGCCGAAATAGCAAGACCTGTAGAAAGGCGCTTCTTTTTCCACGCAAATGCCGTGGCTCTTGCAGCCCACATCCGCCGCCCGGAGGATTTCTTTGTTCCTGCTGTGGCGAGCAGTTGCCTTCCGGTTACTGGCGGTCTGGCCCAAGCCGACGCTCCCGGCCAAAGCTTCAATGGCCTGATTTCGTTCGGTTCAGCCTCGACTCACGCAAAAGGTGATTTCGTCGACCAGCGAACCGCAGCCGAATATACGCGCGGCAATCATGGCGATAACAACTTGCCGACCAGTACGATCGTTGAAAGCTCGATGAAAAGCTTGAAGATCAACACGCCTGCGGACCCGGCGGGTGGAGCGGGCCGTGTCTTCTCGATTGACAATTTGGTTGTTCGCATGGAGAACACGTCCGATCGGCGGAGTCCGACTTCATTCCGTTCTCTCTATGTGACGATTGATGGTGTTTCGGTAGATGGTCATCTGCTACTGGTCAAAACCAATCCGGAGATTTTCACGGAGAACGACACCAAAAAGAAACTGGAAGAAAGATTCGAGGATGACAGCGATTTCCGTAAGCAGTTCGGTCAGCAGTTCTTCTATCCGGGCGAGCCGCCGGAGCATGGCGCTTTAGAGAAATTATTTTCAAAGCACAAGATTCCTGAAGCAGATGACCTCATCTACGGAACCATTGTCACCAGCATGACTTGGGCATCTACGGCGCCTGATGGAGCCGGAATTGCGGGAAACGAGCTGAAGATTCCCGGTCTAGGTTCCATTTATTTCGGTGAAATCATTATTGAAGAAGATTTTCGGCGCATTACACTGATACGCTTTCAGCTAGGCTCTCCTAATGGCGGCGACGGTGCGGTATGCGAAGCGCAGTCCAACGGCGGCACTTGGCCGCCGCAACGCGGGGGCCTGTAAGGAAATCGCCACCGCCTCTGTACTGTTAATCATCTCGGCGTGCTCATCTCTGACGATACCCTCCGACCCTGAAACCTCATTCGCGCTGGCCAAGGCACAGTATCAACACGGGCGATTTTCCGAAGCCACACATACGGCGGAAACGGGATATCGCTTATTCCAAAACCAACCGCTAAATGTATGGCATTGGAAATACAAATTCCTGCTTACGGAACTGCTCCTTTGGAACGCGGAGACCCAGCGTGCGGAGTCACTGCTAACCGCCTCACCTCCAGAGCACTTCGCGACTCTGCAGCCTAGATACCAGAGTCTACGGGCCTATGTCGCTTTTCGCCTGAAGAGAGAAAATGAAGCAGAGGCGCTTTCAAAACAGGCCCTCGCCGGATGCCGTGCGATCGGAGATTATGAAACCGAGGCGGATCTTGACCTGCTGCTCGCTTCCTTTCTTCTCGACCCACAGCGGGCTGAGACGGCAGCTAGGGATGCGCTGACTGTAGCAACACACCATGGCCTTTTATTCCAACGCGCCGCCGCGTTCCTCGATCTCGGGATGGTGGAAGTTGGGCGCGCACACTACGGAGATGCCATTTCCGATTTCGAAGAGTCTAGCCGCGCCGCAGCCACCATTCATGCTGATTACCTGAATTCCGTAGCAACCGGCAATCTGGCAACATGCCGCTACAACGTCGGGGAGTTTCAGCAGGCATCGGAAACCTTGCAGGGGATTTTGCCAATCCAAAGACGATGTGGCCTCGCCCCTGGATTGCGAGATAGCTATTTGGAAATTGGCAACATCTATCTTTTGCAGGGTGATCCGCAAAAGGCAATTCAGAATTACCGTACGGCGATGACGTATGTCCGTAAAGAAGATTCCCCGCGTCGATTCGCCATGATCTCTTCCGGAATCGCCCAAGCCCTGATCGCGGCCGGTTCCCTGAACGAGGCCGAGCAGTACAACAAGCAGGCGCTTGACGCTGCCGATCCAAACGATCACGCCCAGCTTGCCGAGATACATCTCAATGAGGCCGATCTCTATGCCAAGCGATCCAAGCATACAAGTGCCATCGATGCTTACAACCAGGCGCTTCAACTGGGTGCTGACACGCCTTCCGTACTCTGGAGAGCTCACGCGGGGGCAGGTTTGGAATACGCGGATGTTGGAAGCATCCAAGAGGCGACCAGAAGCTTCGATGTCGCTTTGTCGGTTATCGAGCGCAACCGGTCAGAGCAATTGCGCAAGGATTACCAGATTACCTTTCTCTCGGAATTGATTCGTTTCTATCAGGAATACGTGGCTTTCTTGATAGATCATGGACAGACGAGCCGGGCACTTGATATCGCAGACTCGAGCCGTGCCGCCGTGTTACGAGAGTCTCTGAACGGCGCCCCGCAAGCTCCTGTCAAGAAGATTGAGGCCCGGATAAAGACGATTGCCAGCCGAACGTCGTGCGTGTTTCTGTTCTACTGGCTTGCTCCGAAGCGATCCTTCCTGTGGGTCATTGGGCCCAAAGGCGGCCAGGTGTTTTCTCTTCCGCCGGCGCAGGAGATTCGGAAGGATGTCGAATCGTACAGCTATCTAATTGAACAGGAGAAAATCGATCCGCGAACCAGCGCGAATGGGGCAGGGAAGCGGTTGTTCGATACTCTGATTGCACCTGCGTGCATTCCGAAAGACAGCCGTGTCGTTATCGTCCCGGACGGACCGCTACACAGTCTAAATTTCGAAACGCTCCCGGTTTCTGCGCCTGCTCCGCACTATTGGCTGGAGGATGTGACCGTTTCTATCGCTCCGTCCTTGAGCGTTCTAAGCGCTGCGACAGCGCCTGAGGCCTCTGAGAAGGCGTTGTTACTGATCGGGAACACCGTAACTGCCGGAACGGGATTTCCTGATCTGCCGCAATCGGCGAGGGAAATTCGTTGGATAAAGGATCACTTTCCAACGGCCCCCGCGGTGGTGTACACGGGACAGGGCGCTACGGCTGAAGCGTACACGGAGGCTCGCCCCGACCGGTTTCGCTACATTCACTTCGCCACCCACGCGGATGCAAACGAACAGAGCCCGCTGGATTCCGCGATCGTACTTTCACCTCGGCAGAACGCCTGGAAGCTGTACGCTCGAGACGTCGCGGAAATTCCTCTCAAAGCCGATTTAGTGACAATCTCCGCATGCCGGAGTGCGGGAGCCCGCACGCTGGCCGGTGAAGGGCTTGTCGGCTTCGCATGGGCCTTCTTTCATGCTGGCGCTCAAAACGTAGTCACCAGCTTGTGGGATGTTAATGATCAATCGACAGTCGGCCTCATGGAGAAGTTTTACGCCCAGGTCGCGTCAGGGAAACCTTATGCCACAGCTCTCCGGGATGCAAAACTCGCATTGTTAAGCGAGGGATATCAGAAGCCCTACTACTGGGGCCCATTTCAGTTATCGAGCCGGTTTCTTGCTGGGCGGCCTTAGCTGATAATGCCCTTGCGCACTGCGTACAGGATCAATTCAGGGATGCTATGAAGGTTCAGTTTCTGCATGAGATTTCCGCGATGCGTATCGACTGTATGCGGGCTTAGGTTTAACAAGTCCGCAATCTCCTTTGTCGACTTGAGCTCGCCGATGAGTTGCAGTAACTCGCGTTCGCGAGGGGTTAGTAGATCGTAAGGATCTTCGACGCCCTGCTGCACAACCTGACGCACATAATCATCCGCTAGCACCTTGCTTACGGCGGGACTGAAGTATGCTTTGCCCGCTGCCACAGCGCGAACCGCCTGGATCAGATCCGCTTCCGCCGAGTCTTTTAGGAGATAGCCGCGTGCTCCGGCTCGCAGTGCTCGCAAAATATAGCTTTCATCGGAATGCACGCTCAAGATAATGACGGCCGTCTTCGGCTGAGACGCGTTGATCCGCCTGGACGCCTCGATCCCATTCAAGATCGGCATGGCGATATCTATGATGACCACATCCGGCGGATGCTGAAGCACAAGATCGACGGCTTCCCGCCCATTACTGGCCTCGCCTACAACCGTGAAATCCGAATGCCGCTCGAGCAGGAGCCGCAGACCGTTTCTGAGGATCGTGTGGTCGTCAGCGAGTACAATCCGTATCGGCACCATGTCAGGCCTTGGCTGTGAGGGCGGAAAGCGGAAGAGCCACTTCCAGACGCGTGCCCTTGCCGGGCTCCGATTCGATGTGAAATGACCCCTGTAGGTGGGTTACCCTCTCCTGCATGCCGAGAAGCCCAACGCCTTTCTGCCTATCCGGCTCGAATCCTTGTCCATCGTCCCGAATCGTGAGCCGTAGGCCTTCATTTTGAGCCAGTCGTATCTCGACGCTCTTCGCTTTCGCGTGGCGCGTTACATTGCGGAGAGCTTCTTGAACCACTCGATAGATGCAGGTCTTGTGCTCATCGGGCAAGTCTTCGGAGATCGATTCCGCTCGCACATCGACGCGGATATTATTGGTTCGCGAGGTCTCCCGAGCTTGCCATTCCAGCGCCGGCAGCAAACCCAGATCATCGAGCATGGATGGCCGAAGTAAAAGAGACATATCGCGCACCACAGCAACGGTCTTTTCGGCGAGCCGGCGAATATCTTGGAGCTGCGCGCGAGCTTCGGCGTCGCTCTCCGAGGAAATCATAGCCGCCACGTTTCCAATCGCCAAAAGAAGGGCCGAAAGCGATTGACCCACCTCATCGTGCAACTCCCGGGAGAGAGAGCGCCGCTCCGTTTCTTGAATTTCAAGCAGGCGAGCCGATAGCTCCCGCAACGCGCTTCGCGCCTGCACGATTTCCTGAAATCGGGCCGCAGACAAACGCTCCAGCCGCACGACACGTTGAATACTGACGCCCGCCAGCAGAATCCCACAGACCAACGCAAGTACTAGCAACAAAATCAGAGATCTTCGGAAGCTTGCAAAGAGCTCACGGACTTTCTGGTTCCCGCTTTCCATTTGCTTCTCATTAAAGGCACCAATCTGATCTGCAAGTTGCACGATAACCATGCGGCGAGGCAAAAGGGAGTTCTTCATGAATGCGTACCCCAGAGTTCGACGTTGGTTTACATCCCATTGCAGGGCCGGGCGCAGCGAGTCGAAATACGCCTGCACGGCCCGGCTGAACTCGAGGAACGGACTCCGTTCTTCTCCGCGCAAGAGCCGGCTGTAGGCAGCGATCATCGACTGAATGCGTGGACGAGCAGTTTCCAGTTCCTTTCGATGGACATCGGCCAGAGCGGGATCGGGCTCGAGAAGGAGATCGCGGACGTAGGTTCCCGAGAGAAATAAGTCAGAGCGAAGCTGCTCGACAATCCGATTTCTCTCGACGTAATCTCGTCGAATGCTCTCGTTCCGTGTCTCGATCTTTCTCAGCACAGAAACGGCGTTTAGGCCCGTAAAAGCGAGTAATAGGAGCAGTCCACCGAACCCGAGCAGGAGAAGGGGCCGGCTCTGGGGAGCGCTCTTGTCCATAACTCTTTGTTGCGGCATGCCTAGCAATCTCGAGAGCCCTCAGGCGCTATGGCCCGAATCACCGCAATAAGCCGAGTGTATATTGCAGCGCGGCATACGCTTCCTGGTAATCGTATTGCGCACTGAGGTTTTCGACTTGAGCTTGCGTTTGCCCCAGTTGCCCCTGGTTGAGCTCAACAATGGAAGCGAGCCCGAGGTTGTAACGTCCTTGAGACAGATTGAGAGCGAGATTGGCTTGCGCGAGAAGCTGCTGGCTGGGAGCGATCGCTTCATATGCGGTCTTGGCGTGTTCCCAGGCTGCACGAACGTCCCGAGCCAGCCGATCTTGAAGATCGCGCAGGCGTTGATCCGACGCTTGCAATTCATATTCCGCTGCCCTGCGACGGGCGGAAAATAGATGCCCATTAAACACAGGAATCTGAACATTCACTGCGGCCGATTCATAGCCTTCGGCGATGTCGGGATTAGCGTTGCCGGGATTTATGTAGGGCAGAGCTCCGCCCACCGCGATCAGGCTTACTGTGGGCCGCTTGAGATCACGTTCGGCGTATACGAGTTTTTGTGCGGCCTCACGTTGAAGCCGGAGGCTCTCAGCCTCCGGCCGGTTCTGAGATGCCTCGGCGATCAACTGATCCAAGTTGGCCGGCGGAGTGGGAGGCATCGCTTGTGGCGTGAGCTGGTATTGAATCGCCTGACTCGTTCCGAGCGCTTGACCAAGATTTGCATATGCTGTTGAGAGGCGATCTCGTGCACGGATCAGCATTAATTGCGCATCCGACAGATTCACTTGCGCGAAGCTCAAATCGACTTGAGATTTCAGTTGATTCTTTGTCAATTGCGTGACCTGATCCACAACGGTTTGGCGAGTCGCTACGGTCTGCTCCGCAACTTTGATAAGCTGCTGCGAGAGCAAGACCTCGTAGTACGCTTCGTCCACAGCCAGAATCACATCGAAGCGCGTAGCTTGGTAATCCTGTTGGCTGGCCCGTGCCTCGAATCGCGCGTTAGCGACTAGATTAGGAGTGCGGCCAGAGTCTGTGATCAGTTGCGAAAGCGTAAGGCCCGAACCGAAGTGATTAAACAAGCGAGGATCATTAAGAACGCCAGCACCCAAGCGGCTGTTTACATTCGCCTGTGCTCCCGTTACATATCCATTTACCGCGGGATAGTAAGCGGAACGTACTTGTGTCGTCACTTCACCGGCCCGTAGATAATTGGCCCGAGACGCAAGCACCCGCGGATGGTTCTTGAGCGCCATCGCGTCAGCCTCCTGTAACGTAAGCTGAGGCGGCGGAGTGGCCTGGGCGCGAATTACTCCCGGCAGAGATCCAGCCAAAAGGACGACGACCGCTGATGTTAGCGTCGCCCCAAGGCGCTTACGCACGGGCTTCCTCAGCGTCCTCAGTCCCGCGCCGATCCTTCTTCCCGTAGACCAGGAGATATGCCGCCGGGACGATAAAGACGGTCAATATGACGGAGGAAGTCAAGCCGCCGATGATCGCACGCGCCATCGGCGCGTACTGTTCAGATCCTGTTCCTAGCTTGAGCGCCATCGGCAGCATCCCGATGATCGTTGCCAGCGAGGTCATCAGAATCGGACGCAGCCGGACCCGGCACGCCGCGATCACAGCATCCGTAACGGAGAAATTCTGCTCCTCCAGCTTGTGAGCGAAGTCAACGATGAGGATGCTATTCGAGCCAGCGACGCCGATCAGCATCAGCACGCCCATAAGAGACATAACGTTCAGTGTCGTTCCTGTTAAGGGAAGAATGATCAAGACTCCGATGAAACCCATTGGAATCGCCAGCATGATCAGAAACGGATCGATAAAGGAACGGAACTGGGCAACCAGAACGAGGTAGAGCAGCATCGCAGCAAGGATGAATCCCTGCGCGAAGCTCTTGAACGATTGATTCATGCCCTGAACCATCCCGCGGAGATTTACACGTACATTTCCAGGAACCTTCATGCTCGTAACGATGTTGTCAATTGCACTCGCGACCCGGCCAAGATCCTCGCCCTTCGGAGTCACGTAAACATCCGCGGCGCGTTGGATCTGATAGTGGTCGATTTCGGTGGGTGTCTCGGTGTGCTCAAGCTTAACCACGGTGTCCAGCGTCGTGGGTTCTTTAAGATTTGGCGCCTTCAACGGAATGTTCGTGAGATCCAGGAAGTTGTGAATCGCCGGCTTGCCGTGTTCGTAATATTGAACGGTCAGGAAGTAATCGTTCCCGGTCTCGTAATCGACCCAGTAATTGGGAGCGATCATGGCGTTCGAGTTCAAAGCGGTGATCACGTTGTCGACGACGTCCTTTTCGCTGAGTCCAAGCTCGCCCGCGTGGACACGATCGATCTCCATCCTCACCGCCGGATAGTTCACGTCTTGGGGAATGTAGATCTCGCCGACACCGCGCAGCTTGCGAACGCGGTTACCCAATTCCTGAGCGAGTTGATAGTTCTGCCGCATATTTCGGCTGGTGACCTGCACGTCGATCGGAGCCGGCATGCCTGCATTCAGAGTTGCATCCACCATTGAGCCGGTTTGAACAAAGGTGCGAATCTCCGGGAACTGTTCCGCGATCGCATTCTGCACGCGGTCCATATATTCGAAAGTGCTTACCTTGTGGTCGTCATCTAATGCTGCTTGCACGGTTGCTGTGTAAGGTCCTGCATTGCTGGTGTATAGAGCTGAAAAATCGGGAACAATGCCGATGTTGGAAACGACCATCTTCAGATCGCTCCCCACAGTCTGGCGAATCAAGTCTTCCACTTTTGCCACATATTCATTGGTCAACTCGATGCGGGATCCGGTGGGGGCCTTCATGTTGATGGTGAATTGGCCGGCGTCCGTTCGAGGAAAGAAGGCAACCCCGAGGAATGGATAAATCGCCAGGCTCAGAACGAAAACGCCTGTCAGCGCGATCACGGTAAGTCCGGGTCTCCTCAACGAGCGCCTGACCCATGACTCATATAAATTAAGCACTCTATTGAAACCGGAGTTGAATCCTTCATTGAATCTAGTCCAGAGAGATCGCTTGGCCACGTGCTCAAGACCTTCTTCGCCTCCGTATTCTGGAGGTTCAACGGCATGGCCCCCATGCAGAATCCCCTTCAAGAAGCGCGAACAGAAAAGCGGGATCACCGTCATCGCAACGGCGAATGAAATGAAGAGCGATAGGCAGAAAGAGAGCGCAAGCGCGGAAAACAGGAATTTGCTTACTCCGGCTAATGTTGTCACAGGGAAAAATGCGACTACCCCCACGAGAGTCGCGGCTAGAACGGCGAGCGTTACCTCCGAGCCTCCAGCCTCGGCAGCCATCATGGGCGGTTCTCCAAGCTCTAGGTGGCGGTAAATATTTTCGAGCGAAATTACGGAGTTATCAATCACACGCGAAAACGCCAAGGCCAGACCACCAAGTATTAACGTATTCACGGTCGCTCCCAGCAAATCGAGAATAATGAAGGTCGCCAGCGCCGATATCGGGATGGAAAGAAGTACGGCCGTTGTCGCTCTTGGGCTACCCAGAAACACCAGAATCATGAGGCTCGTCAGTGCCAGTCCGATGAGCCCTTCGTGAAGCACCGTCTTGATAGCTTCTTTCACGAACACGGATTGATCGAAGACAACATTCGTGACGAGTTGCTTTGGGATGTCATACAAACTCGTAAGTAGTTGGCGAACTCCATTCACTACTTCAATTGTGTTGGTGTCCCCTCCTTGTTTCATGATCGGGATATAGGTCGATTTTTGGCCATCAACGCGCACAATGTTGTATTGAATTGCGCTCGCATCTTGGGCTTTGCCCACGTCCTTCACGGAGACCCAGGAATCACCAACTGTCTTGATCGGAATATCATTCAGCTCGGTCATGTTATCGACCAGACTGTTCGAATAGACGTAGTAGTCATACGGCCCCAGCTTGACGTCGCCGGCCGGCAAGATCAAATTAGATCTGTTGATTGCGCTCACAACGTCCATTGGGCTCAACTGGCGAGACATCAACTTGTATGGGTCGACGTACACCATCACCTGCCGGTATTTCCCGCCGAAAGGCGGAGGGATGGTCGCACCTTTTACGACTGCGATTTGGTTTCGAATCGTGAACTGCGCGAAATCGTGAAGCTGCGTTTCGGTGAGACCCTTTCCTTTTACCGTCACGAGGCAGACCGGCTGGCTGGAGGCATCGAATTTCAGAACGACCGGTGGGAGAGTACCGGGCGGCAAACGCTTCAAATCCGCGAGAGCTAAGTTAGACAATTCGGTAACGTCCGTATCGGCATTGCTGCCCGGCTGAAAAATGACTTTGATGAGGCTGACGCCGAGCATAGATCGCGATTCCATATGATCGACGCCCGCAGCCATAGTGAAAAATCTTTCGAGAGGATTGGTGATATCGGTCTCAATGTCCGCAGGCGGCATTCCAGAGTAAAAGGTCGCAACAACTACCGTAGGAATATTGATTGTTGGAAAGAGATCAACCGGCATGCGCACAATACTCGCTACTCCGATCAAGCAGAGCGCGAGGCAAAGGGCAACAATGAAATAAGGATTGCGAATCGAAAAAATGGACATAAAGCCAGAACTTACTAGTCGAGGTCTTCAACTCTGACTCTGAAAACTCGCAGCCTCCGTCAGCTTGGGACTGACCAGCTCTCCGGGCCGCAAGCCGCTCTGGTCGCTGATTACGACTCGATCCCCTTCGTTCAGACCCGAGAGTACCTCGGCATTACTCTCCGTTTGAATACCTAACGTGATCTGGCGATCTTGAATTTCGTTAGCTTGATTGACCACCAAGACGGTCGCGTGCCCGCTGCCCTGATTTACCGCCTGAAGGGGAACTACAAGCGCATCCCCTTTTCTATCGAGCGTAAGCTTCGCTTCTGCATAGAGTCCTGGAATGAGGAGGCCTTGCGGGTTGGGCACGTCGACCTCGGTATGCATAGTGCGGGTCGCTTGCCCGACGTCTACGGAGAACCGGGCGACCTTACCCGGGAAGTCTCTGTTTAATGAGGATACGTGCACGTTCACCGGGTCACCCATTCGTATGTATCGAACATAGGACTCCGGAACCGGTATGACGAGGCGAAATCGATCCTCCTCAGACAGCTTGACCAGGGGTAGCGCTTGCGTCGAGTTCGTCCCTCCTTGCATGAGAGTGCCGAAATTGGCATACCGTTGAGTTACGACGCCATCGAACGGAGCAGTAATTTTCGAGTAGTCATAAAGCGCCTGATCGTGAGCCATTTTTGATTGGGAAACACTCAACTGGCTCTGAGCGACCTGAAGCCGTGACTTCGCGGCCTCAACCTGCGCCTCCGCGGCCAGGTCTTTGCCTTGCGCATCATCGACTTCCTGCTGTGCGACGAGGCCGGGCTTGCTCTTGGCGACGTTGCTGAGGCGGTCGTATTGCAGGTGCGCAACTTTGTGTTGGGCTTCAATTCGGTTCAACTCGTGTTGCGCATCCGTCGCTTGGTCCGCCATGCTTTTGATCGCCGCCTGATCTTCTTGCAAGAGAGCCTGAAGCTCCGGGATCTCAAGAACGGCCAAGAGCTGCCCCTTTTTCACGTGCGATCCATAGTCGACGTAGAGCTTGGAAACAAAGCCGGATTCCTTCGCGTATACATCGATTTCCTGGAACGGCACGAGCTCGGAGGAGATGGTGAGATAACGAGCCATTGGCTTTCTGACCACTCTTGCCACGGCCACTGACGGCGCAGACCTTTCAGAAGCGGTTGTGCCTTTCGCTTGTGCATCGTCGGTCTTCCCGCATGAGGCCAGCAAACCGGTGAGAACCACGGCCACGCTCGCGAACCAGAGAGCCTGATGAACCTTGGAGTGGGGGTGTTGAAGAACAACTGAGGCGGGAAGGTATTGCTCGTGCATTAGTGAGGATCTCTTTCTGGCAAGCCGTATTTCGCGGAGACATGCTGAATCTTCTCGGATAATTTTTGAAACGAGAACTCCCTAGACCTGCAGAAATCGATTAGTTCTTTTTCGGTTCTCAACATGTCTTCGGCAACAGGAGGAATTTCTTTGGCAATTGCGAGAGGAACCGAAACAATACCATTAAGATCTCCGTGCAGTAAGTCGCCGGGCTGGACTTGCAGACCGCCAATTTCCACTGGCAGACCGAACTCGACCACGTGAGCGTACGAGTGCGACACCGAAACATTCCCAGCAAACACCTGCAGACCGGCCGCTTCAACTCCGCGCAAATCGCGTACTGCTCCATTGGTCACGTAGGCAGCACAATCGAGAGCAACCGATATACTGGCGTGGATTTCACCGAACAAAGCGCCAAGGCCAGGCGTGTGATCAACATCTTCCGCAACGATAAAACGAGGAGCGGGAATACTGAGCACGTAGGACCACCAGTCCAAACGCTCGTAATAGCAGCGGCCCCCAATAGGCGTGGACGAAGAACGAATTCTCGCTGTTACTGCGTACCCCACTCGCGGCGGTAGCTGCGGGAAAATGCAGTGTACTGATCCATTTACAAAGCCCTCATTCCGCGTCCGCACTCGAAAGTGCTCAATAGCGTTTGAAATCGCGCAGGAGTCAAAACGCTGGAGCGCAGTCAACGTCTTTTCAGAGATTGCTTGTACATGGGAGTGTCTCAACTCGTCACCCTCAAGAGCCATTTCTGGCAGCGCGAGTTAACGACAAGGCGCAAATACGTACATTAACCGCACACAAATCCAATGTAAGGACTTGGAGAGTGTTGCGCCATACCCTGCGGAAGGGATTCTTTCCGCCTGCGCGGCGGTAGGCGGCTCGTTGCTAATGATGCATGCGGCGGGCGAGCATCTAGCGTGCAGTTCTATCGAAAATACCGCGGGGCAGGGATGTTCTCCGGCGCGTGAAGCCGCTAACATGCCTCTATCGCTCACGTATGGAGCCCATCCGCGTCCTCCTGGCCAATTCGCATCCGCTTATTCGAAACAACCTGCGGCTATTGCTCGAGCGGGAACAGGACTTTTTGATCGTCGGAGAAGCGGCCAACGGCCGGGAAGCAGTGGTTCTGACAGATTACAGGCATCCTGATGTCGTGCTGCTCGATATCCACCTTCCGTACGTGGACGGACTTGCCGCGGCACGCGAGATCTCTTCAAGAAACAAACGAGCAGGCATCGTCTTCGTCACAGCGAATCCGGACCTGGAATACGCTTCTGAGTCCTTCAAGGCGGGAGGCCGAGGATATGTGCTCGCCGATTCAGCGCAGGTGGAGCTGGCTCGCGCAGTAAGGGTGGTTGCCCGAGGGGGCAGTTTTCTAAGTCCGATCATAGCGGCGCAACTGATCGAAGATTACGAACGGAGACATCTTGGCGATGAGAAGCGCACCTCTGTTCGCGACAGGCAATTGGTTCGGCTGCTAGCCGAAGGATACGACGAGGGTGAAATAGCGCGGCATCTCAATTCTTGCGTTGAGTTCATCAGACACGATTGCCAGAATGTGAAGAGATTACTGCTCGAGGCCGGTATGCCGGAAATTACCCAGCACGCAAGATCACGAGTAACTTAGACGGTCGCGGCGTCGGGATGGATCAAAGGGCTCCTATAATTCCTGCGTAATAACAGATTCGCCTCTTCGTCATTTACAACTTCCTGCTGTTGCGGATCCCAAGTGAGCGTGCGGCCAAGCCGGAGGGCATTATTCCCGAGAATGCACGAGGCGGTTGAAATATAGCCCTCCTCAATATCGGAAACCGGTCTGCCTCTATTGTCGATCGCTTGCAGAAAGTTCTCCATGTGATAACGCACAGCCGGGGCGACGTGCCGTTCCAAATCTTTCTCCGTCCGATCCTCAGGATAACGGTCTAACTCATACGTTACATCGCGATGCGCGGTCTGCTTTCCGTCTTCTGACGAATAATCATAACTATAAACGCTGACTTTCAATGTCCCTTTGTCGCCATAGAAAGTGGCCCCCCACGGATAGTTGGGATCGGCTGATTCACCCCACGAACGGTGCTGCCAGACCACGCGTAAGTTCCGGTAGTCGAACGTCACCGTCTGAGTGTCGGTGATATTAGCCTTACTTGCCTTATCGACTAGAATGCCGCCCGTGGAGGCGACACGGGTGGGCCAGCCCAGGTGCAACATCCATCGCGTCATATCGAACATGTGTACGCACATGTCGCCGACGATCCCATTGCCATACTCCATGAACGCCCGCCATCTCCGCGGGTGTACCAGTTCGTTGTATGGACGCATAGGCGCGGGACCAGTCCAAAAATCGTAATCCAGGTTGGGCGGAGGAGTCGTGTCCGGTGGATTCTCAGTCGCGCGCATGTGATAGTAGCAATAAATCTCGACCAGCGCGATGTCGCCGAGCTTGCCCGAGTCAATGTACCGCTCCTTCGCCTCAACGATATGAGGCGTGCTCCGCCGCTGCAATCCGACCTGCACGACCCGGTTGTGTTTGCGGGCGGCAGCTAACATCGCTTGGCCTTCGGCGACATCCACGCTAATCGGTTTTTGAACGTAGATGTCGACGCCCGATTTCGCCGCCTCAATCATGGCCAGCGCGTGCCAGTGATCAGGAGTGGCGATCAGCACGATATCGAGATCATGGGCTCCGAGCATTTCCCGGTAATCGTGATACGTGCGGGGCGTCTTCTTGGAAGCTTGCCGCGAAGCCACAATGCTGGCTGCTTCCGCGACCATATTGCGGTCGACATCGCACAGCGATACGACTTCAACGGGGGAAATCTGAATCAAGCGGAGCAGGTCAATCTTTCCGTACCAGCCGCAGCCGATCAGGCCAACTCTTCTATGCTTCTGATCGTCGAATGCGGCCGAATATGCGCCTAATGCGCCGAGCGTAAGCCCCGCGCCTGCCGTTTGCAGGAATTGTCTCCGGATCATTGTTCCAGTCTATTGCGCTGCTTCGCATTGTCGGTGCTCACGACCTCAATTGCGTTCACTTCTGCATAGTTCTTTAGGGGCACAAACTCCAGCACAAGGACTCCCTGCGCGTTGGGCTCGATGTCGTTGAAAATCTTCTCGAGCCCACGGTAGGAGCCGCCCGCCTCTTTTGCAACTTCGAAATTCCTGAGCAGAGCAATGCCATTCGCGAAAACATTGAAGAGCCGTGCTCCATTCAGGGGCTGAGCGGCTCCGGGCGTTCCAAACCAGGTCTCCGCAAAATGAAGCGTGAGGCGATACTTTCCCGGTGCAAGCGGAATTCGATAGGAAAAGTTACCGTAGCGTTCGCCCTGGAAGAGTACTTTACCGTCAATGTTGGCCACGCTCTTCGCGCGAAACACAGGCGTACCGCCCAGAAAGAACTCGTCGGCAGACCAGATGTGTCCTTCCGAATCGGTCACGGGGATCGGTTGCGCAACAATGCGGACCGGCCGGAGGCAGCCAGGAGCCGTAGAGAGGATTTCCATTGCGTTCAGCAACCCGGGACCAGTGAGAGGACTAAACGTGAGGTGAAGCCGGCCATCGGCTGCGGGCGAAATGTCTTTGAAGACGCGTCCGTGGAATCGATTTGGGCCGCCGGCATCAGCTAGCGGATCCAGAGTCGGAATACGAACCCTGCCGTTGATCGTCACACCGAATGAGCGGGTACCGTCGCCGCCACCCCGGGGATTACCAGAGCCGTATTCCGTCTCCGCGAAGTACAGGTGCAGTTCATACGTGCCCTGGCGAAGCGGGATGTCGTAACGAAAGGTGCCTGATCGCTGCGATCTCAGCAGGTGTGGATCGGGCTGTCCTTGAATAAAACTTTGCGGCGGGATTGGCGACGACTGTCCGCCGGTGAAATAGCTGTCGGGACTCCATGCATGGCCTTGGCCATCCGTGAACGGCGGCCCATGATAGCCAGCCAGCATGCGGTACTCCATGGGGACCGGCTCAGTGAAGGAACCACTCCAAGTTTCGGGCCCCGCAACCAATTTCGAAGCTGCGTGCCGATGGAAGGCAAGTACGGCGGCTGCTACGGCAAAACCGACCAGAGCGAAAGAGAATACTGCCACCCAGTTCCTGGGTCGCTCTTTGGCAGAGACGGGTGCTTCAACTGGAGACGCAACTGCTGGCGCTTGAAAAATTTCGACCTTGGCGAATCCGGATTCGGTGCCAGCTTGCGGCGCCTCCTCCGGAACTGATACCGGTTCCTTGGGCAATTCCTGCAAAACGAACTGCGGCACGTACTGGCCGTTCGGTATAACTATTTGGATCGGATGGCTGGCGCCCGGACCCTTGTAGTAACCCTGAAGACGCTTACGAAGCCGATGTGCCTCGACACGTACAATCGAGTCCTTCTTCGAATCGAAGGCCGGCGGCCGGTTGAGCGCCTCAACGGCAATGCTGTATTCCTTGATCGCCGCACCCTGCCCTTCAAAATATCGGGAGCAAACGTAACGAAAGAAGCTTTCCAATAAGGGAGCGCGCTGAAAGATCCCCGAATCGAGAACAGCCGCCACCTCGGCCTGTTCTTCGCGCAAGGGCGTGAACTGCATATTTTGCGCAGTATATCAGAAATTATGGTCCCCCTCATTGCGTTAACGTTGTCCAACATCCTGAAAACACTAGCCCTCAGGCGTTAACGTGCCGGGTAACTACAACTAACGGTGGGGTTCTTGATAGTCCCTTCCGTTTATCTCTATACTCGTGAAAACTGCAGTTCGTTGCGGAAAGGGTTCCATGTCGAAAATTCGTGCGGTTGTAGTCGGGTTCGCGTTGGTCGGCTTAGTCGCCGGCAGCCTGTGGGCGCAGGCCATCTTTGCGACGTTAACGGGCGTTGTGACCGATCCCTCAGGAGCGGTCGTCGCAAACGCCAAGGTTACTCTCCGGGACGCCCAATCCGGTTCCTCCCGTGAGACGGTAACCGACAACTCTGGCTACTACACCTTCGCGTCCGTTCCGGTTGGAACCTACGTTCTGACTATCGAGGCGGCAGGTTTCCAGGGTTTCAAAGTGGAAGGCGTCGCTCTCGGCGGTGGTGAGAAGCGCAACGTTAACGCGTCGATGCAAGTTGGCAACACCAACCAGACGGTCGAGGTCGTGGGTGCCGCGGACATCGTCACCCCCGTCGATTCCGGTGCGAAATCAGACATCCTGACCACCAAGGAATTGGAAAACTACGTGCAAGTCGGGAGCAACGCCGCCGAGTACATCAAGATCATGCCGGGTTTTGGCAATCAGAACGGCACCTCCAATAAAGCCAACTACACCGGTCAAGTTATTGGAATTAACGCGAACGGCGATGCCGGGAGCCAGAGCCCGTTGAACGACGCTTTCAGCTACAATGGCCTGCCCGGAAATACTCTGGATATCGTCGCCGACGGCGCGCACGTCTCCGATCCAGGCTGCAATTGCGATACCCCGGTAAACCCCAACTCCGATTTCATCCAGGAGTTCAGAATTCTCGCCTCGAACTTCAGCGCAGAAGAGCAGAAGGGCCCGATGGTCATTACGACCGTTACCAAATCAGGGGGCGCGCAGTTCCACGGTAATGCGTTCTTTTCCGCCAGGAATTACGTGTTGAACTCCAACGATGCCCTATTCAACGCTGAAGGCCAACAGCAGCCGCACAATAAATATTACTATCCCGGCGGCAGCCTGGGAGGTCCGGTCCTGATTCCTTGGACCCACTTTAATCACAATCGCGATAAGCTCTTCTTCTTCACCGGCTACGAATATTTTTATCAGGTCCTGGATACCGGCTTGTTGCGTGCGACAGTTCCTACGCCGGGAATGTTGAACGGTGATTTTTCGCCGGCTGAAGTCGCAAAAGAGGGCAACATTACCGCCTCGGGTAAAGCTCCGGGACAGGTAAATCAAACAAAGTTCCCAGGCGGACAAATTCCGGCTTCGATGATTGATCCCAGTATGGTGGCGCTGATGAAGCTCTATCCCGCACCCAATGCGGATCCGAACGCCACCGGCGGCTACAACTATGTGCAGTCGGAAATCTTCAACCAGAACAACTACCAATGGGTCTCGCGCGTAGACTACAACATCAGTGACAACACGAAACTGTTTGTCCGATATAATATGCAACGCGAGACGCAGCAGTTCCCAGTAGGCCTGTGGTGGCGCAATGGCAGCCAGGTTCCCTACCCGACACCGATCGAAGGTTTAAATCGTTCCGACTCCGTGACAGGATCATTGACCCACGTTTTCAGCCCGACGATGACGAACGAGGTCGTGATGGCCTACACGTTCGTCGGGTTCCCGAACGTGTTTAAAGATCCGGCCAAGGTCGATCCCAAGAATGTCGGCTTCACCGATCCGCTACTGTTCAAAAACAACGTTCCCCAGATTCCGTCTTTCGGTCAGTTCGGCGGTGAAGCCGCGCTCATTTTCAATCCGGGTGGCTTCGAGGCCGGCGGTCCTAGTTCCGGACTCTATGCGAACAAGTACATGCCCAGCGTCAGCGACACGCTTACTAAAGTCTGGGGTACTCATACCGTCAAGGGTGGCTTCTTTTATGAATGGATCAAGAACGCGCAGCCGGCCAACAACTTCACGAACGGCGAAATGATATTCGATCCGAACGGCAACTCGTATACGACCGGCAACCCCTATGCCGACGAGCTGACCGGTAACCTGAACAGTTTCACGCAGACGAATTTCAACCGCATCAATGACATCTCCTACAACACGTACGAAGGTTTTGTCCAGGATTCGTGGAAACTTAACCCAAGAGTGACTCTGGAACTCGGGTTGCGAATGACCCATTTCACGCCTTGGACTGATCGTGAGGGGTTCGGTTATTCGATCTTTATCCCCTCGCAATACGCAGGATCGAGTTGCACTTCAGCACCGACCTTCTGCGGATTCCAGTGGCACGCACGTGATTCGTCAGTTCCGCTTGGAGGGTTCCCAACGAGAACGCTTTTTTGGCAACCGCGTGTCGGTGTTGCCTATGATCTCACCGGGAGAGGTAACACTGTGTTGCGAGGAGGCTGGGGCAGGTTCTATTATCACTCCGGCCAGTTCACGAGTGGCCTTGATACCTCCGCGGGCTCAGAGTCGGTGACTTTGACTCCAAGCAATATAAACGCTGCGTTGCTCGTGAAAAATCTCGGAGTTATACCCTTTACTGCCGCCCCGCCTACTCCGGCGGCGGTTGATAGTAACGATGATAGACAGCCGTACACCGATAGCTACAGCGTTACGATTTCGCAGCGCCTGCCATGGGCCAGTTTGCTCGAAGTAGCCTACGTCGGCAACCGGAGTGAGGATTTGCAAAGTAACGGCGGATACGGCAGCAATATCAACCTGGTCCCCGTTGGGGCATTGTTCGGTCAGCCCAATCCAGGTACCGCCAACGCGAATAACTTCCGACCGTTCCTAGGCTACGGCGACCTTAACTTGGCCACCAATAACCTGCACGCGAACTACAACGCGCTGCAGGTGAAGTTCCTGCGCCAGAAAAACCGCTACACGATCAGCGCGAACTACACCTACGGTAAGGCGCTCGGCATCGTAAGTCCGGGCAACACTACTCTCGGTTCTGTTGGGGCGACCCTTGATCCGTTCAACCTCGATCAGAACTATGGTGTTCAACCGGGCGATCGCCGCCATATCTTCAATGCCGCCTACTCGGTCGAACTCGGCAGCCCAATCCACAATCACTGGCTTGCGGCCGGCGTCATCAATGGCTGGCAGCTCTCCGGGGTTACGGAGTGGGAGAGCGGTTCGGTTCTCACGTTCAACAATGGCGGCAACAACGGTAACTACGGCATGTCGCTGGTCGGCAGCGGTGTTCCGTGTCCGACTACAAAGCTGGCTGCGGGCGTCGCCTATCCGGTGGTCTGCGGCAGCAATGCAGTTATTCCAGGCTCCATCAACGCAACCAACCTGACTGGAATTCCAATTAACAATCAATCCATCCTCGGAACCAACGCCATTGAACTCAACCCGCTGGTGACGTGCAATCCGAACTCCGGTCTTGGTCCCCATCAGTTCATCAATCAAAGCTGTTTCTCGGCGCCAACGGTGGTCGGCCAGAATGGCCCGACGCTTCTCCCGGTCTCTTATGGCCCGGCTTTCTTCGATTGGGACCTGGGATTGTTTAAGAACTTCCAGATCAAGGAATCGATGAAGCTGCAGTTCCGGGTCCAGGCGACCAACTTCCTGAATCACCCGTTGTGGTCGTTTAATGGCAGCAACCTCGGTCTTTCTTTCACCCAGAATGCAAATGGATCGTTCACGAATTCAAGTCCGAACTTTGGGACCGTCACGACGAAACAAGGAAATCGAATTGTCGAATTGGCCGTGAAGTTCTACTTCTGAGAAGTCCTTCGATCAAAGGCAATAGAATGGGGTGGCTTCGGCCACCCCATTTTTTTCCTGCATATTACAATTGGGATTCCCGATGTTTCGTTTGCTGGGTGCCGGATTTCTTCTGGCCGGCTTGCTCCTTGCCCAGACACCCGCGCCGGAGACCTTGCTGCAGCAGGCAACGGAGTTGCAGGCCCAAGGAGACCTCAAACGAGCCGTAAAAAGCTATCAGGCCTTCTTGGCTCAACGGCCAAATGAGATCGCCGTGCGATCAAACCTGGGCGTTCTGCTATCCCGGCTGGGACGGTTCGAGGAAGCCATTAGCGAATACCGCAAAGCGCTCGATCTCGAGCCGGGAAACGCCACTCTCAGTTTGAACCTCGGATTGGCATATTACAAATCGGGGCGCATTCCCGAAGCAGCCAATGAATTTTCGCAGGGTCGACAAATTGCGCCTGACAATCTCCAGATCACGCTTCTCCTGGCGGATTGTGAGTTGAGAATGGGCCAGAACGATCAAGTGATCGCGCTACTGCGCCCCATAGAGCACGAAAATCCAGACAATCTTGCTATTGCTTATCTGCTGGGTTCGGCGCTCATCCGGGATAAGCAGGTCGAAGAAGGGCAGAAGCGTGTTGATCGTATTCTTCGAAACGGCGATACGGCGGAAGCACGATTTTTGCTAGGCAGCCAGATGTTCGCTGCGGGCGATTTCCCATCGGCGCTCAAGCAGTTCTCCCGCGCACTAGAACTCAACCCCAGGCTCCCTACTCTTCAGTCGTTCTATGGGCAAGCGTTGCTGAACACCGGCGATCCGGATGCCGCGGCCGCTGCATTTCAAAAGGAGCTAGCCTCAAATCCAGCCGATTTCGCGGCCAATTTATACTTAGCCGAAATCCTTATTCAGAGAGAGAAATGGAGTGAGGCGGAGCCATTGCTCACCCGCGCGTTGCAGATTCGCCCCGACTCATCGGTTGCAAAGCAAGATTTGGCGAAGGCGCAGAAACGGGAACAGCTCGACGCCGATCCGGTCGCAAATGGGCCAAGGCCCGGCGATGAGGCCCCGGAATTCACCGTAACCAAGTCTGGTACCGGAGAACAAATCACTCTGCGTCAATTACGAGATACGGGGCCGCTCGTGCTGGTGTTTGGAAGCTACACCTGTCCGAATTTCCGTGCCGCCGCGCCCACTCTGAATCAACTTTATGCAGAGTACAAGGGCAAAGTCGATTTTTATCTGATCTACATTCGCGAGGCGCATTCCACGAGTGATTGGCAAAGTACCCGCAACCAACGAGACGGGATTGTTCTGCGCCCGGCAGCGAACATGAGCGAACAACAGGAGCACGCCACCTTGTGCGTGCGGAAATTGCATCTTGGATTCCCTGCGCTCCTCGACGGCGTAACGGGTGCAGCGGAGAAGTCCTATTCAGCGTGGCCGAGCAGAGCCTATCTGATCGATCGGCAGGGCCGCATCGTTTTCAGCACGGGTCTCAGTGAAATCGATTTCAAACCAGATCAGCTCCGGGCTGCCATTCGCGCCGTAAGCGATCCAGCGCAATTGCCCGAAGCGTTGGTCCAGGATGCCATTGCAAAGCAGCGGGCCGGCGATCTCGAGGGCGCGGTCAAAGAATACCGGGAGTTTCTGAAGGATCATCCTGAAGCGACCGCAATTCACTCTAACTTAGGCGCTGCTCTCGCGGGATTAGGTCAGTTCGAAGAAGCTGTTGCCGAGTACAAGACGGCTCTCAAGCAGTCGCCCTCATTATCCGGAGTGAGGCTCAATTTGGCTTTGGCCTACTACAAAATGGGACGGATCGGAGCGGCATCGGACGAATTAGTCAAAGTGCAGGCGGAAACTTCTGCAAACGGCCAAGCCGTGCTCTTGTTAGCAGATTGCTATCTACGGATGGGCCGAAACAAGGATGTCATCGCGCTGCTAAAGCCGGTACAGAAGGACCACCCGGACGACCTGGCGATTACTTATCTGCTGGGCACTGCATTGATTCGCGACAACCAGATCGAGAAGGGCCAAATATTAGTCGACCGTATCCTGCGGAATGGCGAATCGGCGGAGGCGCACTTGATGCTCGGCAGCGCCAAGATGCAAGTGAGAGATTTCGCGGGCGCCAGAGACGAATTCGCAAAGGCTGTAGCTCTCAATCCGAAACTTCCGGACGCCCACGTCCTCTATGCCCAGGCGCTGCAACTCACCGGCGATCCGGACACAGCACTGAAAGAGTTTAAAGCGGAACTGGCGCTAGATCCATACAACTTCGATTCAAACCTAGAAATGGGTGTGCTGCTCCGGCAGGATGAAAAATTCGACGAGGCGCTGCCCTATCTCGAGCGCACTCTGAACGTCCGGCCGGGCGACGTGGCGGTGCGCTATCAAATTGCAACGATCGCGCTCTCGCAAGGCAAGGTCGACCAGGCGCGTACCGAGCTGGAATCTATAGTAAAGGAATCACCCCAATTCACCGAAGCCCACGTTTCTTTGGCAACCGTCTACTACCGGTTGAAACGTCCTGCCGACGGAAATCGGGAACGTGGGATCGTTCAAAGACTGACTGCCGAAGCGCAAGCAAAGCAGCCGGGAGTTAAGGCGCAGTGATCCTGGCCCTAGCGGGATCCTCTACCTGCGCCGCTTGTCATAAGGTCGAGTACACCTCGCAGATTGAGACATCCATGGCGCATGCTATGGAACCAGTCGCGGGTTGCATCATCCTCAAGCAGCATGCGGTGCTCACTTTTCGCGATGGCGTTTATCACTACCGTATCGAGCGGCAGGGAGACCAAAGCTTGTATTCGGTAACGGATGGCAAGAATACCGTTACCGTGCCGCTCGAATATGCTTTCGGATTGGGGAAAGCCGGACAGACCTATGTATTCGAGCTGGACGGTAAGATGTATGAAAGCCGGGTGAGCTTCTATGCTGCGCTGAATGGTCTCGATTTGACCACGGGAGCTGCAAATCTTCAACCTGGTAATCTGCGGGAAGCGGCGGGTCGACTGATGGACCGGCGCGGCGCGGAAGATTGCTTTGGCTGTCACAGTACCAGCGCGACACGCGAGCATCTTCAGAATCCTGAATCGTTGACTCCGGGAGTCACATGTGAGCATTGCCATGGATCGGCTCTTGCGCACGTTGAAGGATTTCGCCAAGGTAAACCGGCTGCCATGAAAAATCTATCAGCGCTCACCACCGAGGAGTTGTCCGATTTCTGCGGCCAATGTCATCGGACATGGGCGCAGATCGCCGCGGATGGGCCGCACGACATTAATAATGTTCGTTTCCAGCCGTATCGATTGGCGAACAGCAAGTGCTACGATCCTTCCGACAAGCGCATCAGTTGCGTCGTTTGCCACAATGTTCACCAGGAAGTAGTCGGTTCAGATTCGTTCTACGATCGTAAATGTTTGGCCTGTCATGCAAGCGCTAAACATTGCGCCGTTTCGACCCAAAACTGCGTTTCGTGTCACATGCCTAAGTTGGAGCTCCCCGGCGCGCATTACAAGTTCACCGATCATCAGATCAGAATAGTGAGGGCTAATGCGTCTTATCCGCCGTAGCATCACACGGCGAGAGATCTTGGGGCTTGCCGCCGCGGCTGGAATTGCTCCACTCTTCGGCAGACAGGCCGATTCGCCTCCCGCTGATTCGCTTTTCATTGAGGTTCCCACTTCTTCCAGCGGAATCGAATGGGTGCATGACAACGCCATGTCCCCGGAGCACTACCTGCCCGAGACGCTCGGGCCGGGCTGTGCGTTCCTTGACTACGATAACGACGGCTGGATGGACATTTATCTCGTAAACAGCGGACCGTGTGATTTCTGGAAGCCGCCTAAGCCGATTCGCAACGCGCTCTATAAGAACAACCGCAACGGGACGTTCACAGATGTCACTGAGCAGGCCGGTGTGCCCGGCGGAACATTCGGAATGGGTGTGGCCGTGGGCGATTTTGACAACGACGGCTGGGCTGACATGCTTGTTACCGCTTATGGTAAGTGCATCCTCTACAAGAACAACCATAACGGCACTTTCACCGATGTGACGGAAAAGGCGGGCGTGGCCACGCCGGGCTGGACCACAAGCGCTGTCTGGTTCGATTACGATAACGATGGCCGGCTGGATCTGTTTATCTGCAGTTTCGTCGACTATTCCGGGTCACACAAGTTCGAATGCGGGGATAACAAGCTGGGAAAGCATTATTATTGCATCCCGCGCGTGTTTAAGGGCACGTGCAGTTTTCTCTACCACAATAACGGCGACGGCACTTTCACGGAGGTGAGCAAGGGAACTGATATCGCTAAAGCCATCGGCAAGGGTTTAGGCGTAGTGGCGACCGATATCAACAACGACGGGCGTATGGATCTGTTCGTCGCTAATGATACCGTCCAAAACTTTCTATTTGTAAACCGAGGGCCTGGCCCGGGCGGGCAGTGGAAATGGGAAGAAGTCGCCATGCAGGCGGAAGTGGGATTCAGTGAAAACGGACAGCCACGTTCCGGAATGGGTGTTGATGCCGCCGATATCAATGCAGATGGCTGGCAGGACCTCTTTGTCGCAAACGTCGACCAGGAGATGTTTTCGGTCTACCAGAACAACAAAGATGAGACATTTCGGGATATAGCGCACCTGGAGGGCGTCGCGCAAGCCACCCGTTTGCTAAGTGGTTGGGGCCTGAAATACTTCGATTACGACAACGATGGGGCAGTAGATCTAATTCTTGCCAACGGCCATCCCGATGACATGATTGATCATTACTCGTCACAAGTGAAATATAAAGAGCCGCTGCTCCTTTTCCATCATGAGGCGGATGGAAAACTTCACAATGTAAGTGAGAAGGCTGGCCCAGCTTTTCAAAAGGTCTTTCCAGCGCGCGGGCTCTCCGTCGGAGACTACAACAACGACGGGGCGCTGGACGTCCTAATTTGTAATAACGGCGGCGCACCTGTGTTACTCAAAAACAACGCAGCTAAGGGCAACAACTGGCTCGGTATCAGGCTCGAAGGTGTAATCTGTAACCGCGATGCCATCGGAGCAAAGATTTACTGGGCCACTGGCGGCAAAAAGCATTTTCGCCTGAAAAACAACGGTGGAAGTTATCTCTCTTCGCATGATCCGCGTGAAGTGCTCGGGATTGGCTCTTCTGAAAAAATCGATGAGCTCGAAATACGTTGGCCCGCTCCCAGTAAGCGCGTGGATAAGTTCACTGACCTTCCCATAAACACCTATATCCGCCTTGTCGAAGGCAAGGGGATCCAGACCTGAAATAGGCCGTTACGCTTTGGCTCTGAGGTTCTTCGCGTCTGCGTCGAACTGCACCGGCGCCTTTCGGAAGTACGATTCGTTGGCCATGTGGCACGCAATCGCGGCGTGATTTCCGAATACAGCATCTTCTGTGACTGGCTTGCGGCTCTTCACGGATTCGAAAAACGTCCAGAGGTGAGGCTGCAGGTCGTCCCAGTCGGCGCCGTTGTACAGCGCCTCATCGTTGATGGGCTCATGTCCGGGCTCTATGTAGTGCTCGGCGTGCCATTGCTTGACATATTCTTCGCGCATCTCCCGCGGAAAACTTCCGCAGTAATAGCTCGGTTCCGTGTCAACGCCGGCTTGCGGTAGATAGCGCAACCACTTGCCACTCGCTTCCATAATGCCTTTCGGACCCATGAACCGTGCCAATTCCGGCGTCTCGGCCCCGAGATCCAAGCGCACATAGACGGGAATGTCATGATAATCGAACAGCACAGCTTGAAAATCCGGCATATTGCGCCCGTCCTTCCAGCGGAAAATACCACCGAGCGCGGAAGCCGATTGAGGCGCTTCGTTCCATCCGAGCGTAAAGAGCATTCCGCTAAGCAGGTGCACCATCAGATCTCCCGCTACACCGGTGCCGTACTCGCGCCAGCATCGCCAGCGTGCGAATCGCTCCTTGTTGAACGGGATCTTCGGCGCATCATTCAGCCATGTGTTCCAGTCCAGATTCTCCGGTGAAAGGTCAGGCGGTGGCGGATACTCCCATGCGCCCGTCGGGCTGTTCCGGCCCAAGCTGAGTTCCACCATTTCGATGTCCCCGATTGCGCCATCATGATACATCTCGTGCGCCTTTTTGCAAAGAGCGGAGCTGACGCGCTGAGAGCCGATCTGGACGATGCGGTTGTTCTTCTTTGCTGCCTCCACGATTTCGAACCCTTGCGGAATGGTGTGGGACATTGGCTTCTCGCAGTAGATGTCCTTCCCCGCGTTGCAGGAATCGACTACCACCCGCATATGCCAATGATCCGGGACTGCAGCCAGAATGCAATCGATATCTTTGCGATCCAGCAGTTCCTGATACTTTCTCGTTACAGGCAATTGGGAGTTGCCGGTGATCTGCCTGGCCAAGAGGTGACGCCCATCGTAAAGATCGGCCGCTCCGACACACTCCATACCGGGAAGTGCAATCGCGTTCTCGAGGACGCCCGCCCCCTCCATCCCGACTCCGACCATCCCGAATCGGATACGGTCGCTAGGCGCAACAGGTTTAGAATTTTGTCCAAAGGCGGGCTGTTCCAGCGCAATCGCCCTGGGTCCCAGTAGGGCACCGGCAGCAGCAGACTTTAGAAACTGGCGTCGAGGAAGTTTGGTTTTCATAACTGCTCTCATACTACTGCTGAGGACGCGAAATAGAATTACCGTCCGTCCCCGCGATATCATCCTCTCGATGTCCAGAAACGTAGCTGGCGTAAGTAGATCATGAGTCGGTTGCCCGCCAAGAAGATCCTGGTGCTTGGGAGCCTCAACATCGATCTAGTGCAACCCGTCGGGCGTGTTCCTGAAGCCGGTGAGACGATCCGCGGGGCCGATCTCCAGATCTATGTCGGAGGTAAGGGCGCGAATCAGGCCTGCGCGGCCGCTTTGCTAGGCGGCAATGTTCAGATGGCCGGAATGATCGGAAACGACGTGTTCGGCGCACGCTTGCTGGCCGAACTCCAGGAGGCGGGTGTCGACACATCCCTGGTTCAGGCCGCTGAAACGGCTTCCGGCAGCGCGATCATTTTTGTCCTGCCCAATGGCGAGAACAGAATTGTCATTTCGCCGGGCGCAAACGCGGCGGTCACGGGCACGGTCGTGAAGCAAGCGATCGATTCTCTGGAAGCAGGGGATTTCTTGTTATGCCAGTTGGAAATTCCCATCGCGTCCGTAATGGAGGCGATGCGACCGGCTTACAAGAAGGGCGTTATTACCATCCTGGATCCGGCTCCGGTCTGCGATTTTTCGGACGACGTGTTCCGGTCAGTTCGCATACTCACTCCTAACCAAATTGAAGCCGGGCTGCTGCTCGGAGAAGCCACGCCGATTGGAACTCTGGCAGAAGCGGAGCGGTGCGCACGAAAGCTGCAGGCGCGCGGCGTAGAAACAGTCGTAGTGAAGATGGGCGAACAGGGTTCGTTCGTTGCCGGGCAAAACGAGAGCTTCGTCGCTCCCGGTTTCGAAGTGACTGCTGTGGACACCACAGCGGCCGGCGACGCGTTTAATGGCGCCTTTGCTGTCGCTCTCAGGGAAGGATTAGGTTCGCGTGATGCAGCGCGCTTTGCGAATGCCGCGGCGGGCCTATCTGTCACGCGGAATGGAGCGCTGAAATCCATGCCCAACCGGTTGGAAGTAGATCAGTTCCTGGCTTCCAAGGGTCCTTCTGCATGATGACCGTCAATAGCTCAGGGCTGGCGGTCCTTCTCTGCATTCTGACGATGATTGGCTGGGGCTCTTGGGCGAATACGCAAAAACTCGCTGGACGTGAGCATTGGCCCTTTGAACTCTTCTATTGGGACTACTCGATCGGGGTCGCGATTATGGGAGTGATCTTCTGTTTTACTTTCGGGATCATTGGCTCGGCCGGAACGTCCTCTGTCGCGAACCTTCAGAGCGCCTCCGCATCAGCAATCGGGCGCGCTCTCGGTAGCGGCGCGCTTTTTAACCTCGCCAATATCCTCCTGGTAGCGGCAATCGACGCCGCCGGTATGGCCGTTGCGTTTCCTGTCGGCATCGGATTGGCGCTGGTGATCGGCACGGCCCAAAGCTATATCCAGCAGCCGAAGGGCAATCCAACGCTGCTCTTTTTAGGCGTCGGATGCGTCTTGGTAGCGATCATTGTTTCTGCCGCCGCGCATGGTCGTATCCTCAAGGAATCCGTGTCCCGCAAAACATCCGGCCTATTGTGGGCCATTGCGGCGGGTCTCCTCATGGGATTCTTTTATCCGCAACTCATGCGAGCTATATCGCCCGCCTTTAATACCCAGCCGATCCAGCCTGGAACATTGACCCCGTACGTCGCTCTCCTGTTTTTCGGCTGTGGAGTTCTCATCAGCAGTGTCCCGTTTAACGGTTGGTTCATGCACTCTCGGGGTTCGCATTTTTCGGAGTATCAAGCAGCGCCAATCAATCGCCACATCCCTGGGATCATCGGCGGGTTTATCTGGATGATCGCTATGAGCCTCAACGTGATCGCGTCGGGTGTTGCTGGACCGGCCATTTCCTACGCGCTAGGCCAAGGCGCGACCCTTGTAGCAGCGCTCTGGGGTGTTTTCGTATGGCGAGAGTTTCGCAATGCTCCTCAACAAACCAATGTTCTCGTAGTGATCATGTTTATTGGCTATGCTGCCGGGCTCGTGCTTATCGGTCGCGCAATCTACTGAACTGCCGGAGTGCACGTCGTGCTTAATCTGAATCAAACTCGGGTCGCGGCCGCTTGTGTTCTTCTTACCGTGACTCAGCGCGGTGCCGCCCAATCCAATGAGGCAGTGCTGCCCACAGGTAAACGAATCACGCCGCTGGCAACCCCGGGAGCCAAGCTCGAATCACTCAATCCGAACCTGCCGGGCTTTCCTCACTATCTCGCCGGACAGGCGATGAGCATGGCCATTAGCCCGGACGGAAAAACACTCCTGGTTCTCACGAGTGGTTTCAACCGCATAAACGGGCCAAATGGAAAACCGATTCCAGAAGCTTCGAACGAGTATGTATTCGTGTATGACATTTCCG
>JAFATG010000134.1 GCA_019244055.1 Acidobacteriaceae bacterium
GGACGTTGTGTTGTTTGAAGGTAATGACTCCAATTTCGCCAGCAAATACGATGCGGCGGGGTGGAACTTTACGCTTTCGGGAATCGACTATACCACCGGTAACGCAT
This sequence comes from Acidobacteriaceae bacterium, assembly GCA_019244055.1. Lineage (GTDB taxonomy): Bacteria > Acidobacteriota > Terriglobia > Bryobacterales > Bryobacteraceae > Bog-105. Next base: position 108 of record JAFATG010000134.1, read on the forward strand.
TTCTGACTCTGTATGTTTCCGACGGTCAGAATTTCGGACCGCATGATGATGGAACTTTGCGAGTGAACGGCGTCGCGATCGCCTCCGGCGGCATTTTCCAAGGGAGTGCCCCCAAAGCGCCGGGCGCAGGTGTCAGCAACGGGAGCCTGACAGACGTCGAGACGTTCGAAATCACGTCTTTACTGTCTCCGGGGATGAACTCCTTACACGTAACTCTTGATGCCGGCTTTAAGGATGCGATAAGTGCGGTTGTGGCTGCGATTGACCTGCCAGCGGGCGCGGCACCGCCTCCTGTTACGACCCCGGAGCCCGGCTCGTTGCTGCTGGTAGGCGCGGGGTTCTTTATCGCATATCGCGCTCGCCGGCGCCGGAGCTAGTTAGGCGCGGATTTCCAATACTGAGCCGGCCGGGCGTCGAGGCCCGGCACCCGTGGAATTAGGCGCCGGTTGCCGGGTACACCGCGGGGTTGGACGTGTTACGGTAGACGGAGACGTACCGAACGAGTCCAGCCAAGCGCAGAGTGCCCATGAGTTCGGAGAGGGGCTCCGTTTTGCTGGATTTGTCCAGCCCGTTGAAAGAACGCGTTCGGGGCCCTTAGCTCAGCGGTCAGAGCAGAGGACTCATAATCCTTTGGTCGAAGGTTCAAATCCTTCAGGGCCCACCGATAGAATCAGAAATTACAAGTCTCTGAATGTGTGCTCTGTCGCCGGTACAGGGACTTTCACAGGGACACGGTGCAGCACCGCTGAATCGGGAACTGTGCCGATAAATCTCCGAGTATCCCATAAGCACTAAGGCGCTGGCGCGGCAGACGCTGCGCCTCATGTCATTTTGAATACTGGTGTTGCAATTGGGCTTGTGTCCAAAGCCGATGTGTTCTATCATCGGGGCATGCCGCGGGCACTCACCGTGCGATTCGGAACGCACAGATCTGAGCACGCAATTATCGAGAAAAACGCTATTGAAAACCCAATAAGCACGTAAGTGGCCCCATCCACCGCAAACGGTAACCTGCGCCCACAATTTGAACTGCCCGACTTATGTCAGATGTTGCTGAACTGGATATCTCCGAAATCCGGCACCGGCTTCGCGAGGGCATACCAATCGACTTCGGTCCACGTCCGACGGAAATGCCCGACGACGAATGGAATGCGCGTCGCGAGGTAAACGCCGCCTGGATACTGGAGGCCGCCGAGCGCCGAACCCTCGTGGTGCCTCTGTTACTGACAAACGCGCGTATAACAGGTGACCTGGCATGTCCGCACTTCACGTTTTCGGCCGCTGTGCGCATTTACATGTGTGACATCGATCGGCACGCGGATTTTTCGAATTGCCATTTCGAGGGACCTGTCGACCTGAGTGGTTCCATCTGGCCGGATGGCATCACCCTCGACTCTGCGCAGATTGATGGAACGTTTACCTGCAACGGAAGTCGCACTAGTATCGGAAAGTCCGCCTCGTTCATGCGCGCCGCGTTCAAAGACGGCTTCGAGATGCGAGGAGCCCGAATCACACACGCGGACTTCGCCGTCGCCACGTTCGCAAAGGATGCTCAATTTCAACCTTTTTACGGAAACGGCAAATGGAACATCACGCGATTCGTTGATAGAGCCAGGTTCATGGATGCCAAGTTTGCACAACTTGCAAATTTCGGGAGCACAGCGTTCGAGGCCGATGCGGATTTTACCCGCGCTAAAATCGCGGGGCCAGCCTTCTTCCGCGTTCATCAGCCGAGCGCGTTCTCAACTCCGCCCGATCAATTGAAAGCCCAATTCGAACCCGTGTCTTTCGCGGGGAAAGCCATATTTTTCTCGGCCACCTTCCAGGCTGGCGCAGACTTTACAGCCGCCCAGTTTGACGGCGATGCTGACTTCAGTTATGCGACCATAAACCGATTTGCATCGTTTGGCGTTTCCGCGAATCGCGTCGGCGTCAGTTTCCGTGCAGAAGCTAAGTTCTTCGGAGCGCAGGTCAACGGGCGCTTAATCCTCGAAGGTACGCACTTCGAAACGGACGCCAACTTCGAAGCATTGCAGGTGACCGGGAATGCGCTCATTCGGAGTTCTAAGGCAGGCAACCGTACTGTGTTCAAGGGCAAGGCCCTTTTTCTGGATGCTTCTATATCCGGCTCGGCTGATTTCGTTGGAACCCGCTTTGAAAACAATGCGGTGTTTGTGCGCACGCGAATCGGCGGCTCGGCGTTTTTTACAAGACGGTGGGACGTCCCTATTCCGACGGAGTTTTGCGACGAGACAAACTTCTCTGACGCATCGTTTGCGGGAATGGCGACGTTTGAGGGCGCGCAATTCCAGAATGTCATCTTCCGCCGCACACAGTTCAATGGCACGTGCTATTTCACGGGGGCGCGGTTCTGTGGGCGTGCGGATTTTTCTGACAGCGACTTTCGGCAGGACGCCTACTGGGGCATTAACCCCGTGAAAGGTGCGAATGCGGACGGAGCAGGGAACTTCGATCAAGGGGCGAATTTCGCAGGAGCGCGTATCGGTGGTTCCGCGTTGTTCGACCAGGCTGTCTTCGCGGGATCTCGGGCGGTTTTCACTGCGCTCAAAGTCATAGGTAACCTGCAGTTCCAAAATACAACGTTTCAAAGCGGCGCAGCATTTAACGCCGCGCAAATTGGCGCGGATTTGCGATTGAATCTGGGCCAACCCGATAAAAACGTCCCGGTGCTCCTGAACGGTGTGACGGTAAAAGGCGCATTGGTCGCGGACGAATACCTGGCGGCGTATCGCGTAGACCTGAGGACTCTCTCTGTTTCCGAGTTGGATCTCGACGTCCGCATCGCACAGAGGTTAGCTCGAACATCCAACGTACATACTCTCTTGCAATTTGAGAAAGCGTACCGTTCTTCGGGGGATGAGCGCGCGGGTGACAAGCTTTACTTGGAAACCCGCGCAGCCGAACGCCGGGCACATTGGCACAAGCTGCTCGCTCGAGGTTCGCGCATCGCTGAACGGGCTGAGGCTCTGGGCACCTTGATCATCGACTCTCTCCGTTGGCTGTTCAGATACGGACTGCCGACCTTTCGAGTGCTCGTTTATTCGGTTGTCGTTTTCTTCGCTGGTGTTTGGCTACTGCACCAGCCTGCGGCGCTGGACCCGCGTAATGCAACTACTGCCTCGGGTCAAGTTGCTGCGCCGAATTTGCATGGTTTTTCCGGATCAGACCTCGACGATGCCGGCGGATAGTGCGCGGATGGCAGTTGGCATCAGTCCTTATGGACCATGGTGGCGAATACCCTGCCTGGAGAGGCTGCCAAAAGTATCTCTCAGTGCCGTGCATCCAGAAATCCGACGCGTTTCGCGAACTGGCAGTATGACGTCTGCACTGCACTGATCAGCTGGGCGACGGTGATTCTTTTTTCCCTATTTATAGCGGGCTATGCCCGCCTGTTCAAATACAAGGCCTGATTTCGTCTCGAGGTCCACCACCTCAGTGCAGCGAAGCGTTCGGAGGTCTGCCGGCTTTCATCCCCAACCTGCGGCTTGGTAGCGCACCTGCGGCGCGGGGAATGATTGGCCACGTGGGGTAGAAGCCGTCGGCCTCCTTCGGGAATCCATCGTCGGCAATCCGGAAACAAAACTTCGAATCGATCGACCTTCATCAGCAAGTGTTTACATCCCTCAAACTGGACGGCTTCGGATCATGCTTTGACACTGGCATTTGGAACTTGAGCGGCATAGTGCTGACTTGCTCATAATTCGAATCTTTGGTCTCGGCAGCGGGATGATGTGCTCGTTATTGAACTTGAGGCGGATCAAGAGGCAGAGAGATTTTCGGAGGGTACCCATCCGAATTGCGTATACTTCTGGATCTCGAGGTTACTCCCGCCACCGCGTCCCGTCTATAGCTCTCGAGCGTTGCCCGGCTCATATGTCCCATTAGTGTAAGCATCGTGCTTTCAGGTACTCCGTTCTCTGCCAATTGAGTAGAGAACGTCTGGCGCAGATCGTGCGGCCGGCACTGTACTCTCGCGGCCTTCCTGGCGAGATCCAATCCTGAACTGATATCGGTAACTGGTCTGTCGGGATTTGTTGGTTTGCCGATCCAAACGGGAAGACGTAATGATCTTCACGCGGTTCGCCGAAGTGGGAAACGAACCATTGCCGGTGCGCACTCAAAACTACTGGAAAATCGTCATTGATTGGGATTGCCCTTCGGTTCCGCGCGAGGTTTTCGCGCGTCCAACCGAAATCATTCTTACGAATAGATCGACTTGCCCCCCACGTAGTGAAGTAGTCTCGCCTGCCCAACCCTTCCGTACCCGGCTCTGGCTCGTGAGAGACTCGCACTATGAGAAAGTACGCTTACGGACTGGAAGAGATCGTTTCCGCATTGAATGAACGAAAGCAGCGTGCGACGTACGGCGCTGTGGCTGGCGTGCTCGGTCTTGCACCTCACACGGTGACGGGAAGTCGCCCGCGAATTCCCAGATATTCGTGGGTTGTGGCCCTGAACGGGACACCGACTGGCTACAACAAAGAGCAGATCGACCCGGATTGTCTGGAGCAGATTCGAAGCAGCAATCAGAGCGTCATCAAAGACTCAGCGAAATTGATGGAGTGGCTGGAAACGGGCTTCGCCCTCGCGCAAAACACGCAGTGATTAGGAACTCATCAGGCGAGACGTCGGTGAAGCGATGAAGCAATCGGCCGGAGAATCAGCACCCTCCGCCTCCTCGAGAGGATTCAGTTCAGGGACAGCAACCTCGCTACAATCACATGCCCGCACCGTGAGGCTGTGATCACGGTGCCGCTTCAGACGGTGTTCGCTTCTGGTTGTCCTAAATGCAGCCTTGGTTTGGATGTGAAACCGTCGGTTGTGTAAACTCCAACACCTTTTGCCGTAGAAGCGGAAAGACTTAGCGGAATGCAATAACGCCGGCTCCGGTCAAGAGGATCTGCGCCCAGGAAACGGCGATGACAATCATCGTGAGTACGGCGACGAGAGCTACCGCGCGTGCTGCCCTCGTCTCGCCGTAGCAGGAGAACGTGATTCTTTAGCCGGTAGCGGCACACGCAGCTTGTACTGGCCAGCCTGGCCGGAACCATCTGGCGCGCCCGCGGCCTACACTGATGGGCTGACTGCGCGCGTTGATGCAGACGTAGATCCGCCCGCTACGTGGAAAATCGCTATATACTGGCCCGAACGGTGCTTTTTGGCACCTTGCCCTGAACAAGGAGGTTGCAATGCGCAAATTGTTTCTGACGATCTTCGTGGCCGCGATCTGTTTGGCTCCGGCCTCAATCCCAAACGCGATAGCACAAGAAGCGGGTACGCAAGCGGCAGCACAACACCACGAACCACCTGCCGTGCTTGAAATTGTGCGGGAGTCCATTAAAGAAGGACATACGGCGGCACACGAGAAAGTGGAAACGGATTGGGCCGCCGCGTTCCGCAAGCACAGCTTTCCCAATTACCAGTTCGCGCTGACCTCGATGACAGGACCTAGTGAGGCGTTGTTCCTCGTCACGTTCCCGTCCTTTGCGGGGGTAGAAGAATCCGCGCAGACGTTTCAGAAACCCGATATCAAGACCGAAATGGAGATGCTCGATACGCGAGATGGCGAGCACCGAACAATTTCCAGGACGATGTATGCGGTTTACCGCAAGGACATGAGCTATCGACCTGACTTGGTCAATGTCGCGAAAACGCGATACGTGGGCGTCACGATTTTCCGCCCTAAGCTAGGTCATATGCAGGACTTCGAGGAGGGCAGCAAAAAGTTCCTGGCTGCCGACGAGAAAGCAGGACTGAAGACGCCCTCCGTGGCTTATCAGGTGGTCGGCGGCGTTTCTGGTGATATGGTCATTTTTCTTGAACCGATGGAGTCGCTAAAACAGCTTGACGATTACCCCGCACGGGAGAAAGCTGTGGCGGAGGCGATGGGGGACGATTATCAGAAAATGATGAAAGGCGCCGGGGACGTTTTTACGTCCATCGAGTACAACCTATACGCCGTGAATCCAGGAATGAGCTACGTCTCGAAGGAGACGGAGGACGCTGATCCGGCATTCTGGCGGCCCACAGCAACGTCGGCAAAAGCATCTCAGTAGCGCGAAGAACCGCTGAAAAGATTGGGCAGTCGCGCGGATTGTAAGGCCGACTTGCCCACGGGTGCGCGTTGAAGTTCTTAGCCGGGCGGAGCGTCCGGCAGAGTTCGAGGAACTGCTCCAGCAACGACGATTTCGCAGGTGATAATATGGCTGGCAAGTGGGGTCGTGTCGCTAGACAGCACTCAGAATTCGAGTGTCGGCGTGGCCACCAGTTGGTCGAGCCTGTCCAGGGAAGAAGTATTAGCTGAACTGGATAAGGTTCTTGCTAGTCGTCAGTTTCACACCAGCAAAAAATGTAGCCGTTTTCTCCGGCATATCATCGAAGCCGCAGTCGATGGGCGCTTCGACTGCCTGAAAGAGCGGACTCTCGGCGTCGATGTTTTCAATCGAAGACCGCATTACGACACGAATCAGGACCCGATTGTGCGGGGCACCGCCGGAGAGGTCCGAAAACGGCTCGCCCAATATTACCTGGCGACAGGAAACGGTGAACTTCGCTTCAGCCTCCCGCCCGGCTCCTACGTGCCGGAGGTTCATTACGCGGCACTCGACCGGCCGAAACGGCTCGAGAGTCTAGTACAGCTCTCCGCGAATGCTCCCCGGCACCGAAATTGGATCAGGATTGCAGTTGCCGGGCTTGTTCTCTCGGTTGTTCTGGCAATCTGTTTATGGCTAGTACCCTCCGGGCCAACAGCGCTCGATCGATTTTGGTCCCCAGTTGAGGCCGGTAAAACCGTGCTTGTCTGTATAGGCCAGCCGCAGCTTTATACTTTCCATTCCGATACCGCACGCGCTCTAAATTCCTGGTTCGCAAGCGAAGGCGAGGCCCACGTTTGGCCGTCGCCGATCGGTCCCGTGCCGGTCAACGAGATCGTACCTATGTGGGATACGGCCATAGCACTGGCCGATGCGCAAGCTTTTTCTCGACTCGCAAACCTCTTTGTACAAAAGCGCTTGCAGATCGAATTGCGCGGCGAAAGATCGGTATCGCTGGCTGATTTGCGTGGCAAGCCGTCCGTCTTCATTGGCGCCTTCGACAATCACTGGGCACTCAATCTGACAACGGACCTACGGTTCTACTTCGACACTGACCAGCAGAAGCACCAGCAAATCATCCGGGACCGGCAGAGTTCCGCCGCACGGGATTGGAAACTCGTGGACGCGTGGCCTCCTGGGAAAGACATCAGCGAGGACTATGCTTTGGTAACTCGCGTAGTGAATCGGACAACAGAGCGGGCCGTCGTGATCCTTGGCGGAATTGCGCAATACGGGACCGAAGCGGCAGCCGAACTCGTTACGAACCCCGCCTATTTTGAAAGAGTGTTACAACATGCTCCGCGCGATTGGTATCGCAAGAACATCCAGGTTGTGCTCTCCACGAAGGTGGTTTCTGGCGTGAGCGGGCCACCGAGCGTACTCGCAGCTTATTTCTGGTGAGTGGAAGCGTCCGGCACCCATAACTCCGACGTTACAGCACGGTCACTCGCAGAACAAATACGGAGTAAAGTCCCGTAGAGTACCTCTCGATTGGTTTGCCTCGGAGGTATGTTCGAATCGGTTAGTTCCAATCGCGTCAAGTGAAAGGGGTGTTTGGTATGCGGTCGCTCTGCGTACGGACTGGTCTGCTTGGATTTCTCGTTGTCCTGCTTGCGGGGTTAGGCTCTGCCCAAAACACTAACTCTGGTGACATCCGCGGGACTGTGAGCGACGCCACGGGGGCAGCGATTCCCGGCGTCACCGTCACGATTCTCAACACCGACACCAGAGTCGCAAAAGTACTGACGACCAACGATGTCGGGATCTATGACGCGGTCTCCATTTTGCCCGGAAGTTACGAAATCACGTTTGAGAAAGCCGGCTTCAACAAGCTGGTACGATCGGGCATCACGTTGACTGTAAACCCGATCACTATCGACGCGCAGTTGACTGTGGGAACAGCTCAGCAGCAGGTCTCGGTTACGAGTGACGTGCCATTGCTTCAGACAGAAAACGCCGAACAGTCCACCACGCTGGAAGCTCAAACCATGCAGCAGTTGCCCAATGTCGATCAGAGTTGGGCGAATTTCACCAAACTGCTGCCGGGCGCTGCCGGCTCAGGAACTGGTGTTGCCGTGAACGGCAATCTCCCTTACTTCAATAACTTCTTGGCTGATGGCGCGAACGTGATGCTACCGCACAGCGCGAATTTCGACCAGATGGTCTTTGAAGATGTGGCTGAGGTTCAGATGAACACCTCGACGTTTTCCGCCGAGTATGGAGTCGGGGGCGCGGTTTTCAACCAGATAAGCAAGGCAGGGACCAATCAATGGCACGGCTCCGCATACGAGTACTTCCAGAACGACGCTTTGAACGCCAGAAACTTCTTCTCGGCGACTGTCCCGTTCCAGAGATTTAACAATTTCGGCGGTAGTATCGCCGGACCCATTCTGAAGAACAAATTCTTTTTCTTCTTTAACGTAGACAAGACCATCAACAATTCGGCCGGTGTTTACACGAACACGTTCCCAACGGCCGCCATGCGCGGCGGCGATTTCTCCGACCTGAGCGAGTGGCCGATCATCTATGAGCCCAATACGCTTGGAAAGGGTCCAAACGGCGGACGCATCCCATTCGCGGGCAACAAAATCCCCGCGAGCATGCTCGATCCTCTTGCGCTGCAGTTTCAATCGCTTTTCCCGCAGCCGAACCAACCTGGTTACTCAAACAATTGGGTTGGCACGCTCGAATCTCCCAGTCCATTCCTCAAATGGTTCGGCAGATTGGATTACAACCTTTCAGACAAGCACCGGATCACGTTCTCGATTACGCAAAGCGACAACCCGGCGTTTTATCCACAGCCATACGCCATTGGCGACCAGTCAGGCGACGTGGATCGATACAATGCGCAGGTCTCCGATGTCTACACGATTAGCCCGAACACCATCAACGAACTTCGCGTCGGCTTCACCCGGCAAGGCAACTGGTTCGAACCGACGAGTCTCAACCAGAACTACCCGCAAAAGCTGGGGTGGAACTATGCTTTGGCCAATCTGCCTCCCAGCCTGCAATTCGATGGGAACCCGGGCACGACCTGGATCGGGCCCGCAACCAACGCGATTTATGTCGAGAACGGGTTCGATACCTCGGATGTCGTAACGCTGATCCGCGGCCGGCATATTCTCAAGTTTGGTGGAGAGTTACTAGCCTATCAGGACAACTCAACGCCGTGGGGGAATATAAATCCGGGCACTTTTCTCTTTAGCGGCGTATTCACGCAGCAGGCGCCATCGGGCAGCGGCGGATTGGGATACGCAGACTTTTTGTTAGGGGACGTGGCGAACTGGAGCGCAAGCAATACGCCGATCGTTGGGTTCCGGGAGAAGGTCCCACAGTTTTTTGTCCAGGACGATTTCAAAGTTACACCAAACCTAACGGTAAACCTTGGACTCCGGTATCAAATCCAGCAAGGTTGGCATGAGGTAGCTAACCGCATAGGTGATTTCGATCCGACTATAATCAACCCGGCAACTAATACGCCCGGGGCGATGTGGTTTGGCGGCCAGCACGGGCGGACGAACCTCGAGAACACGATCTATGACATATTTCTTCCCCGTGTCGGATTTGCATGGTCTCCAAAAAGTAACTGGGTCTTCCGAGGAGGCTTTGGTATTTATGACGGGCCGTGGAGTCTTGATACTTATGCAGGCGGCGCCGAGGGATTGGGCACGAACAGTCACGGCAATTTGACTTCGACAGATCAGATCAACCCGGTCTTCATACTGTCGCAAGCTACTCTCGCCAGCTTGAACTATATAGGCCCTAGCCGCGCGCCCGACTCTTTCAATGGTCAAAGTCCGCCCTATTATCCGCAAAACACCCCGATCCTGAAGCAGTATCAGTGGTCTTTGAGTGTCCAGCGCGAATTCGGCGTCGGCATGATGGTGCAAGCGGCGTATGTCGGGAATCACGGGGCTAATTTGCCGTTCCCGGCAGATACCAACCAGGTGCCGGCAAACTTACTTCTCCAAAGCGTAGCCAATCCGAGTAATGCGCAAAATTTGCGGCCGTATCCGCAGTTCAGCAGCTTCGGGGGATTCACCTACAATGCAATCTCGAACTACAACGCATTGCAACTGACTTTCACGAAGCGATTGTCTCATGGACTTCAGTTCAGCGTAAATTACACGTTTTCTAAGATGCTCGATGAGCAGGACTCTTCCGGCTGGGGCAGCCGCGCCGGCAATCAGTTCTATCAAGATGCATACAACCCGAGGCTGAATTACGCGCTCTCGAATTTCGATCTACCCAACATGTTCAAAGGCGACCTCGTTTATGATCTACCGTTCGGCAAGGGACGAGCATTCATGAACAGCAACGCCCTGCTGGATGCCGTCTTTGGGGGCTGGCAAATCGGAACGACTTTCGTGTTTGAGTCAGGTT
>JAFATG010000207.1 GCA_019244055.1 Acidobacteriaceae bacterium
GGGAGCCCGTACGGTCCTGATGCAGCTCCCCTTCAGGGATCAAGGCGATTCCCCTTGGTCGTTGCAAACGATTTAGGAATAGCCGAACGGCTCTACACCAGTCAATGTCAGCAACGCCGACTTCTCGTCAAAGTGGATTCGGGAAACGCTACGGCGTTTGAACTAACTCGCTGACGCGAGGGACGCTACGCGTGCGTGCTGATACGGCAAACCGGTTAGCTGGGCGGTCGCGTCATTGAGGGATAATGAAGCTTCGCCGTGTCGCCCTTTATTGTGCTGCAGAAGTCGTTTCCCCCGGCTCCGCAGATGAGCAAACGGCGGAAATCGATTGAATACCCATAGCGGTAGGTTGCCAAACTCGGCCGCATCCCTCGCAAACGTCAGCGAATTCCCTCAAACGGCCTTATCGAAAGTGAGCCAGCGCGCAGTTTTGGTCCGTGTCTCGACTCGGTATCGCTAGCTCACCTCCGATAAGGTACTAGCGTTTGGCGGTGCTAATCTTGGCGTTATTCTCGCGCAATTGCGGATCACAGTGACTGTCCCGGGACCCCCATGAGTTGGGCCAGCCACCGTATGAACCGTCTCCACTCGTACATCACGGCGAGAGGGTAGGAGATGTGGGGCGAGCACCGAATGTGACCCGGCACCGGCTCCGATAAGCTGGGTTCAATGAGATACGGCTACGGAAATCCAACCGCTGAAATGCAGGAAGCATTTACGGCGGCCACAAGGCTGCTCAATGAGCAAGACGATGCCTCGCTGAGATATGCAGCTCTTGAACTGCGTCGGTGTCTCGAAGCTCTCGTTTATGAAAAGCTAAAAACCTACCGGGATGTGCTCCCCGAAGGCTCGGTCAGTAGATGGCAGCCACCACAGGCGTTCGAGGCGCTCATTGAAATCGAACCGGAAGCGCAGGAAACCTATACATTGCCGTCGCGCCAGAAACAGAACCGGGAAAGCTTTCGGGCGCTCCGTTCCAGCAGATCGGGGTAGATGAGCGTCCGAACGCCAAATGGATAAAGAAGACGTGGCATAGCTTGGGTTCTCATCTTCATGCAGAGTGGCCGTTTGCTACTTCTAAGAAAGCGCAGGAATCACCGAGGCCATTTCTTGAAAAAACACTGGCTGACCTGGAGCCGCTGGCCAACAACTCTTTCTCGGGGACGATGAATAACGTTGTTGAGTTCTCGTGCCAAGGCTGTGAAGAAAGGGTCAAAGTACTGCTGAAGGCCATCGAGGCTAAACATCATGCCGCTTGCCTGACGTGTGGACTACGGTATAGGGCGGAAAAGGTCGATGACGGATGGATGTTTTATCCGGACGAGCCACCATTTAACTGCGACTCCTGCGGCAACAAAACCTATGTTGCTTCTGGGCGCGTCAAGGTCGGGTACGAATTTCCTTGTCGGTCTTGTGGGCGAAAGTTCGTGATTGTGCGGTCTGATTGGCGGTATGCTCCGCTTGAAAAACTAGACCAAGAGGCAGAGCCGAAATGAACCCAGCGTGTTAAATGTTTTAGCAAGGCGGTTACTCAAGCTGCTCGCAAGGAACGTTTTCAATCCAGCGACACACCTTTGTCGCATTGCCCGCAGGTGAAAGCAAAGACCTTGGAAAATCCCTTAATGCGATTGCGATGACCGCAATGCGGGCAAATCTCGTCAGCCGAACCCACTAATAGCTCCAATCGTCATAGCTATATGGGTAAGGCAGCGATGTTTCGATAGAAGTTAGAAGTTCCCTGTAACGACGTATAGCTGAGAAGTATTCATCCACAGTGCCGATGGGCTTATCCGCGAAGGCATGGATTGCGTTACGCCTCGCTTGTGTCTCTTCGATGAAATCGTGATGGGCCGCGAGTATATCGCCTTTCTGAAGGAACTGCTTGATGCCTTCGAATTTTAGGGTGTTGGGAGGGATGGGAGCGCCTTTCTTGCAGACAGGCGCGTTCGCGTCCTTAAGATAGTCATGCAGGTAAACACATAAGAAAAGTTTTAGGGTTCCTTCAACGAGTGTTCCCAAGTGCGCCCAAGCTAGTATCAGGACTGCTGGCTCGTTCGGATGCGCCTGCACTTCCTCGACGCGCGCCCTTAACGTTCGGCTAAAAGAAGCAAGCCAGTCTAGGCGGGATTTAGAGAGAATCTCTGCGGCTTCCTTCGGTGCCCAGCCATGGGAATGCGCCCAGAACTTCGTCGCTTGCTCTGTTATCGCCGCAATCTTCCGGAGATGGTCATCTATCGTTTCGGTATAGCCGATCTCGAACCACTCAGCCATGCAGAACCACTTTAGCGGCTGTTTGCACTGGTTCTTTCAACGGAGGAGTTCCGGGAGTTCCGGGACAGTCACCATGATTCCGCATGGCAGTTGGACGTAAAACGCGCTGGTCGTAGAAGTGGTCCGCCTTTTCGAAAATTGTGTCTTGTTGGTCGGCCATCCCGAGAATGTCAACGATGCTGGTGGCCGCCGAGCGCAGATTTCAGTTCACGCATCGCGAACCAATCCGCGTCAAGCCGGCGGGTGGCTAACGCACGTCATCGGCCTCGGCGGTCCGAAAGCCCATCTCGAGCAGCAAGACTAAAACCTTGGCCTCCGCGTCGCCGAACGGTCAGTCACAACAAGCAACACGCCCGCAAAATATCGCTAGCCCGCTCGGCTGATTCGACTTAACCCCACTCTCGCCACCAATCCCGATCCGTTTCGAGCCTTCTCCATGCTATTGTCTGGCAGGCTCAACAGAACCCCGACCGGCTAGGGAGGGATTCTTTTGGGCCATTTCCATTTCAGGAGCTCACCATGGCAACCGAGGCCCAAATCGCAGCAAATCAAAAGAACGCGCAGCTCTCAACCGGACCCACCAGTCAAACGGGCAAAGCGAAATCTTCCCTAAACGCCGTCAAAACAGGACTCACCGGCCGCACCGTTCTGCTGCCCAGTGACGACGCCGCTCTCTACGAAGCTCACGTCGCTGAGTTCATGAGAGTCTGGCAGCCGGTCGATGACAATGAGCGCAACCTCGTCCAATCGCTCGCTGACACCGAATGGAGACTGCTCCGCATCCCTGCTCTCGAAATGGGCATCTACGCAATCGGTCGCCTCGAATTCGCCGGAGAATTCGCCAATGAGGACGAAGCGACCCGCAAGCATCTCGTCGAAGCCAAGGTTTTCCTCGCATATCGCAAAGATCTGAACAATCTGAGCATTCAGGAATCCAGGCTCCGCCGCCAGCGCGAGAAGGACACCCAGACCCTCAACGAAATTCAGGGTGAGCGCAAGCGCCAGGCCCAGAAGCGGCTGACCCAAGCCGCTAAGCTTTACATGCTGGCAGTGCAGGAAGACACTCGGGATCAGTTCAACTTAGGCGATTTTGGGTTCGAATTTACATTGGAACAAATCGAGGTCCGTGCCCTCGAGTTGAGGCCTGATCTGTTTGCGGCCTATGAGCGCGAACAGGCCGAGTTGGCCCGCAACCGCAAAAAGATCGCCTGAAATCTCGAGGTTGCCTCGCATAGTTGAAAATAAGACAAGATCCTTATTTATGCGCGAAAAGATAATCGTGGCCCTGGCGGTCGCCGCTGCCGGGCTGCTCGCCTACGATCTGTATCAGATCTTCCTCGTTCTTCCGGATGAAGCGATGCAGGGCGCGATTTACCGCATCATCTTTTTCCACGTGCCCGCTGCGATCACCGGAATGATCGGCTACTTCGTCGCGCTGACGCTTAGCATTCTGTATCTGTCTTCCGGCAAATTGCGCTTCGATTCCGTGGCCGCGTCGGTCATCGAAGTTTCAGTTGTATTCTCTGTTGTCAATATTGTCACCGGAAGTATATGGGCGCGTATCATCTGGGGTGTGTGGTGGACCTGGGATTACCGGCTGACCTCTCAGCTCGTCTGCATTCTGATCTTCGCCGGTTACCTGATGATGCGCCGGGCCATTGAAGAACCGACGCAACGCGCGCGCCTCTCCGCTGCGCTCTGTATCTTCGGCTGCATCGACGTCGTGATTGTCTGGAAATCCATCGAATGGTTCCGCAATCTGCACCCCGGCCCCGTTCTCAGCATCCGCACCGGCGGCGGAAACATCGACCCCGCTATGGAACGGATGATCTATTTCAATTTGCTCGCAATTCTGATGATTGCAGCCGCGCTCGTGCTGATTCGTACGCGGCAGGAGACCACCGCGCGTGAGATCGATTCCTTGCGCCGGCTCGCGCACGCCGCTTAGTTAAAGGAAATTCAATGGACGCTCGCAATTTCACCTTCATGTTTTATGGCTTTCTTGCCGCGTGGCTGATTGTCCTGGTGTACGTCATCAGTCTAGCCCGCCGCGGGGCCCGCCTTAGAAAAGAACTGGATGACGTCAGGCGGCTGGTTCACTCGAACCAAAGTTCTCAAACCTCAGGCCTCGAGGAGCGCGTCCGATAAGCGCTCAGCGGCGCTACGGCATAACGTTACAATTCGAACATCCATGCTGCTCCGGGTACTCGTTGCATTCTGTCTGCTGTGCCCGCTCTTCGGACAGAAGCGAGCATTCACTCCGGACGACTACGATGATTGGCGTCATATCCAAAACCAGCAGCTTTCGAACGACGGTCACTATCTCGCCTATGCTGTGTTTCCGCAGCAGGGTGACGGCGAACTGATCGTCCGCGACCTCGTAACCGGCAAGGAATTGCATGAGCCAATCGGCGAATTGCCTCCGCCCCCGAGGCCGAACTTCGCGAATCCTCCTACGGGTGAGACTCCTGCTCCGCCGCCGCCCGGCATCGCGGTAAGATTTACTCCCGACAGCGGTACGCTCGTTGTTTCTACCTTCGCTCCGCGCGCCGAAGTCGAAAAAGCGAAGCGCGAGAAGAGGAAACCGGAAGACATGCCGAAGGGCGATATTGTCGTCATTACTCTCGGTTTCGGCTCGGTGTTCCGCGCTCCTGGCGTAAAAAACTTTCAAGTGCCGTCTGCTGCGAGTGGCTGGGTCGCTTACTTGCAAATTCCGGAGAAGCTCGCGACGGAAATCAAGCCGATCCAAGAACCAGCTCAAAAATCAGACACGCCGAAACCGAAAAAGGTCGAAGCGGGCGACTTGGTCCTTCGGAACCTGGGCGATGGCACGGAGCGCCGGTTTTCGGGCGTATCCGAATACAGTTTTACGCGCGATGCCAAGTTCCTGGTGTATGCCGTGGGGATCGAGAAAAGCGAAACCGCTGGCGTCTACAGCGTGACACCTGGCTCTTCTTCCAGTCCCACCACCTTGCTCGCAGGGAAGGGCAAATATGAAAAGCTTGTCTGGGATGAAGATCAGACCCGGCTCGCCTTCCTCAGCGATCGCGATGACGCCTTAGCCCGGCAGCCTCGCTTCAAACTGTACACCTGGGATCGCCACTCAGCCGCGGCAGTCGCCGTAGTTTCTGCCGCCACGCCCGGCTTCCCTGCGGGTTGGATCCTTTCTGAACATGGAAACATAACGATCGCGAAAGGCGGCGATCGGATATTCTTCGGCACTGCACCCCGCCGTGCGGGCGTGAAGCTCCCCGACGATATTCCAGCCGACGAGCGCGTTTCCGTCGATCTCTGGTCCTGGAAAGATGATTACATCCAGCCGATGCAGAAAGTTCGCGCTGCCGTCGAGCGCGATCGCTCCTACGTCGCTGTTTATGGTTGTGCCGAGAAAAGGCCCCTGCAACTTGCCGGCTTGGCAATGAATGAGGTCATTCCAAATGAGGACGGCACTTTCGCAATTGGCAATGATGACCGAGCCTACCGCCGTATGCCGGAGTACGACACAAGTTATGCGGATTCGTATCTCGTCAATACCGCGACAGGTGCGCGCAAGCTTATCGCCAGAAAGCATATCGGCCGCCTCAACTGGTCCCCGGATGGTCGGCACGCCATCTACTACGACGGCAAAGACTGGATCGCAAT
This sequence comes from Acidobacteriaceae bacterium, assembly GCA_019244055.1. Classification (GTDB taxonomy): domain Bacteria; phylum Acidobacteriota; class Terriglobia; order Bryobacterales; family Bryobacteraceae; genus Bog-105. The sequence continues at coordinate 5,914 of JAFATG010000207.1, forward strand.
CACACCTCCTTCCGCCGATTCCGTTAATTTAACTGCAAAACTCGGCGTTGCGATGGGGAACGAGCTTCACGATACCCCGAGTTATCCGCCCGCGTATGGTCTTGCGGGCTGGACCAAAGATGGCAAGAATGCCCTGATCAATGACCGCTTCGATATATGGCAATGCACGCTGGACGGAACTTCTGCCGTCAACATCACCCATGGCCTCGGCCGCAAAGAGCACGTTGTCTTTCGTATCGTTCGTTTTCGTTTTGATGATGATCCGGAATCGCGCTGGATTGATCCCGCGAAACCCCTGCTCCTTCGCGCCGAGAGCGACGACACGCATGACAGCGGGTTCTATGTCACCGCGCTGAATGCATCCGCCGCTCCAACCAGGCTCGTCATGCAGGCAAAGGATTTCGTGCTACCTATCAAGGCCCATGACGCCGAAGTCTACGTGACGGCCGCCGGCACGTTCTCTGAGTACCCTGACCTTGTGGTCACTGACGGGACATTTCACGACCTGAACAGGGTCAGCAACGCGAATCCCCAGCTTGCGAATTTCCTATGGGGCACCGCCGAGCTGCTTCCATACGCCAGTGACGACGGTATCCCGCTGAAGGCGATTCTCTACAAACCGGCAAATTTCGATCCCCACAAGCATTACCCAATGCTGGTGTACATTTACGAGCGCCTCTCGCAAAATGTCCATCATTTTCTTGAGCCGCGTCCGGCTAATGTTATCAGCCCCTCTCAGTACGCGAGTAATGGATACCTGGTGCTCGAGCCTGACATCACTTACCAAATCGGCTCGCCGGGCGAAAGCGCGTTGCATTGCGTCCTTCCGGCTATTCAAGCGGTAGTGGACTTAGGTTTCGTGGATGAAAAAGCCATCGGCATACAGGGCCATAGTTGGGGCGGTTATCAGATCGCCTATATGGTCACGCGCACAAACCGTTTCCGCGCGGCGGCTGCTGGCGCGCCTGTCGCCGACATGATCAGCTCGTACGACGGTATTCGCTGGGGCCCGGGCACGCCGCGCCAGTTCCAGTACGAACACACCCAGAGCCGGATTGGCGGCACGCCTTGGGAATATCCGATGCGCTACATCGAGAACTCGCCTATCTTTATGGCGGACCATGTGACCACCCCGCTGCTGATGATTCAGAACGATGCCGACGACGCTGTGCCGTGGTACCAGGGCATAGAGTTCTTTCTGGCGCTCCGCCGCTTAAACAGAGAAGTGTACATGTTCAGCTACAACGGAGAGCCGCATAATTTAAGGCGCCGTGCGAATCAGAAAGACTACGCTCTTCGTCTCCAGCAGTTCTTCGACTATTACCTCAAGGGGGCGTCGAAACCGGACTGGATGGAGCACGGGATCCCTTACCTCGAGAAGCAAGGTGCAACCATCAGCGCGGATTCAGACCAACAGTGACTCGTCGAGAAACAAGGTCTCAATATCGTAGGGAATTATGCCTCTCGTGAACGTAAAGCCGCTCAGCGAGGTGCCGCAAGGCGCCGTGATCGAGGTCGAGGCGAATGGCGCTACCTACGCGGTCTGCAATGTCGATGGCGAACTCCATTGCGTGGATGGAACCTGCCCTCATGCTGGCGGCCCTCTCGGACAAGGCACTCTCCATGGGAATCATCTGGTCTGTCCGTTGCACGGTTTTGGATTCGATTGCCGAACGGGGCTGAACGACGACGACGAGGATATGACAGTACAGACGTATCGGGTGGAGGTCCAGGACGGGAACGTTCTGATCGATGTTCCTTGAAGCCGGACGAAATGAGGTGCCTTGCCCGAACTCCCTGAAGTCGAGACCGTGGTCCGCTCCGTGTCACGGCACGTCGTCGGCTCCAGAATCCTCCACGTGGAACTTTCTTCCGAACGCGTTACCCGCGGCGGTTTCCAAAAAACGGCCGAGTCCTTGACAGGGGCCAGAATTCGTGGGGTTCGCCGGCGCGGCAAGCAGATTTTTTTCGATCTGGATCATGGCATCCTCTACGTGCACCTCGGCATGACAGGGAAGCTGCTCTGGAACGGCGCACGCTCGAAGTTCACTCGCGCGTTGCTCCACCTCGAAGAGGGCACGTTGATGTATGACGACATTCGTCAATTCGGGCGCGTCGAATATTTCGATTCAGTCCCGGAGTTTCTGGATCGCGCCGGACCGGACGCCCTTTCTATAGGGTTCGAAGAATTCTACTCGCGTTTGAAACGCCGCAGCGGAAGTATAAAAACGCTGCTGCTGAATCAAACGTTTATTTCGGGCGTAGGCAACATTTATGCGGATGAAGCGCTCTTCGCCGCTCGCATTCATCCGCGGGCCTCGGCTCGGCGCATTTCCCCTAAGCGCGCCCGGGACCTGTACGACCGGACGCTTGAAGTTCTTCACGCTGCAATTGCCCATAAGGGCTCTTCCATCTCCGATTACGTCGACACCGCCGGCAATCGCGGAAATTTTCAGCAGCTCCATTGCGTGTACGGCCGGGAAGGCCAGCCGTGTGTCCGCTGCGGAACGCTGATCCGCCGCATCGTACTTGGTCAGCGCGGTACCCACTACTGTCCTCGATGCCAGCGGCCTTAACCAATAGGCACGGGCGCTATTCGTTTCGCAACGCCGTCATGGGCTCGATACGCGTTGCCTTGCGCGCCGGAACAGAAGTCGCCACCAGCGCCGTCAAGCCCAGAACGATTGCCACTCCGCCGAAAGTAATCGGGTCGGTTGGCCTCACGCCGTACAGCAATTTGCGCATCAGTTGCGACAGCAGCACAGCCGAAGCGAGGCCCACGGCCGTTCCGGCCAGCGCCTGCGTCATCCCCTGTCGCGCCACCATTCCGAGGACCGCCGCCCGGCTGGCGCCTAGCGAGATGCGAATTCCGATCTCGCGTGTACGCCGCGACACCGAGTAGTTCATGACGCCGTAGATTCCGACGGCCGCCAAAACGAGTGCCACAGCACCGAATAGCGCGAACAACAGCATTTCAAAACGCGGCTGCGCGGTCGCGTCCGCGACTACCTGGTCCATTGTCAGAACCTCCGAGATCGGTAGATTTCGGTCAAAAGACCAGACGGCTCTCTTCACCGCGGATGCGATGCCGGTGGCCTTCCCATCAGCGCGCACCACCAAAGTGAGGTATGCCATGTGCGGCGCGATGGGAGATCCCCCATATCCCATAAAATCTGGGTTCTGGAGCGCAGCCAGATAGACCTCTGGGTAAGGTTTGGACACCCAGTCCTCTTGTTTCGCATTCTTAACGACGCCAATCACAGTCAACCATGTTGGCGGATTGCGTTTATCGTCGTCGAATGTGATGCGCTCGCCGATCGGATCTTGCCCCGGCCAATACTCGTGGGCTGCTCGCTCATTGATGATGACCACACCCGGCGACCGGGCATCGTCATTGCTTGTAATTGTGCGGCCGCGCAGCAACGGCAGCCGCATCGTCTCGAAATACCCAGGCATGATGATGCGGTAAACGGCTTCCGGCGATTCGCCCGGCCGCGGTTTCGGGCGGCCCTCAATGGTGAACGACAATCCCCACGTATCGCCCGCCAAGGGGAGATGATTAATACCGCCGGCAGAACGCACGCCCGGCAGCGCCCGAACTTTTTGCATGAGCTCCGGATAAAACATCGCGCGACGGCCCGGTTCGGCCTCGTTCGTTCCGGAGACCGATACGATCATCGAGAGCACATTGTGCGGGTTGAAACCCGGATCGATCGACTGCAGCGCGAAGAAACTGCGGATCATCAGCCCGGCGCCGATCAAAAGCATAAATGCAAGCGCGAATTCCGAAGCCACAAGAAAACTCCGCAATCGGTTGCGGCGAATGCTATCACTTTCTCCACGGCCTCCCTCCTTTAGGGCCCCGTTCAGGTCTCCGGCGGTTGCGTGCATCGCCGGCGCCAGTCCGAACACGATAGCGGTGAGCAGCGTGACACCGAGCAGGAACAACAACACGTGAGCATCGATCGCCACCGTTTCCACCCGCGGGATATACGCCGGGCTGAGTTTCACCAGCACCTTGGTTCCCCAAAGCGCGAGCAGGAGACCGGCCAAAGCGCCAAGGGCCGCCAGCAGTAGGCTCTCCGTGAGAAATTGGCTGATCACGCGAGTCCGGCCGGCTCCGAGGACTGTCCTCACAGCTATTTCTTTCTGCCGGTCAGAGATGCGCGCTAGCAGCATGTGAGCAACATTGGCGCACGCGATCAGCAGGATGAATCCAACGGCGCCGAGCATCATCAGCAGCGGCGTCTCAATTTTTCCGACAACGTTTTCCTTCAGCGGCGTGACGACCACATCGCGGTTTGTGCCCGGATACTCGCGCTCTAGCCGCCCGGTAATCGTCGCAATGTCCGCCCGAGCCTGCCCTAGGGTGACATCTCGCTTCACGCGCGCGAAAACACGCAAAGTATTTACATCGCGGTCGTGAAGGCTATCGCCCAATGCCAGCGGCACCCACAATTCCGCCCGCGTGGCCCAGAACGGCGGAAATTTGAATTCCGGCGGCATTATGCCGATAACCGTGTAGCCATGGCCGTTGAGCGTGATCATTTTCCCGAGGATGTTGGGATCGCGGTTGGAGCGCCGTGCCCACAGCCGGTCGCTCAACACCACCTCGTGCTCCGAGCCTTTCCGATCTTCTCCCGGAATGAATATCCGGCCCAGAGCCGGATCTATGCCGAGCATCGGCAGCAGGTTCTGCGTCACCTGAAGTCCATAAAGGTGCTCCGGCGGATTGCTTTGGGATGGATCGCTGTCGGTGAGGTTCGGGCTCCAATATTCCGCTGCGCCCATCACTTCGAACGAACGGCTTTGGTCTCGCCAATCAATGTAATTGGCGGGCGCCACTGGATCCGTTCCGTCGTTCAGAATCGTAACTAAGCGGTTCGCGTCCTTGTATCCCAGCGGCCGCAGCAATACGGCATTCACAACGCTATAGATCGCAGTATTTGCGCCGATACCCAACGCCAGCGCGAGAACTGCTACCGCGGTAAAGCCGGGTGTCCGCAGTAGCTCGCGAGCGCCATATCGGAGATCTTGTCCCAAATGCTCCAGACCCCGCCAGCCCCACGCGTCACCACTGATCTCGCGCAAGAGTGCCGGGTTGCCGAACCTGCGCTGCGCGGCGAAACGAGCGTCCTCAGGCGACAGGCCCCGCTCAATTTGTTCCTGCTGGCGCAAGTCGAGATGAAGCCGCATTTCATCGTGTAAGTCGCGATCGAACTGCTCACGCCTGAGCAGCATTCCCAGTCTGCGGATCAGTCGATTTAAGCCTTCCATGGCGACCTCCTTCACGCCGGTTGCAGAACGCGGGCGATTGCGGCTGCAACGCGCTCGTATTTCGAGACTTCGAGTGCAAGCTGCCTTCGGCCTAGAGGCGTCAGGTGGTAATAGCGCGCGCGGCGGTTGCCCGCCGTCGTTCCCCATTCGGCCTTTACCCAGCCCTTTACGAGCATTCGTTGCAAGGCCGGATACAAAGAACCTTCTTCGACCTGGAGCACGTCCTCGCTGATTTGCTGGATGGAGTTGGCGATCTCATACCCATGCATCTCGCCTTGGCGAGCCAGCGTCTTCAGAATCAACATGTAAAGGGTTCCGGGCGGGATCTCATCACGCTGGCTCATAAAATCTGCTTAACATAGGTTGCCTATGTTATAGCATAGACAGCCTATGCCAAAGCGGGTGAATCGAATTTGAGGCCTTACTGGCTCCGTCGTCGAGCCTGGGATTGTACTCGCGTTTCTTCGTCGGGCGCCGATTGCCGGATCAAGTCCGCCACCTCCACCGCGCTCTTCATAGCTTTCACGTCGTGAACCCGCACGATCTGAGCACCGTTCAGTATGCAGGCGCCGACTGCCGCCGCGGTGGCGAACTCCGTCAGGACTTCCTGTTCCTTCTTTAGAAACGATTTGCGTGATGGCCCGATCACGATGGGCACGTCAAAGCTTCGCAGCATCCCGAGATTCGCGATGATTTCTGAATTCTGCTCGCGCCTCTTCCCGAATCCGAGCCCGGGATCAATAACCACCTGATGTTTCTGAACCCCTGCCTGCCGCGCGCGGTGCAATGCCGCTTCAATATCGATCGCGATGGAGCGCATCAGATCTTTCAACGGCGGAAGCTTCGCCCACGTTTCGGGCGTTCCCCTCATATGGTTCACGATGAGGCCGGCATCGTGCTTCACCACCACTTTCGCTATTTGCAGATCCAGCAGCAGGCCCGTCGGGTCGTTGATAATCTCCGCTCCATGCTCTAGCGCCTTCTCCGCTACACCCGACTTGTAAGTATCGACCGAAATAGGAATCGCGAGCTTCCCGCGCAGTCTTTTCAACACCGGAATCAGTCGCCGGAGTTCTTCCGATTCCGGTATCCGCTTCGAGCCAGGGCGCGTGGATTCTGCGCCGACATCCAGAATGTCAGCGCCTTGATCCTCTAACTCCATTGCGCGCGCGAACGCCCGATCCGGATCCGAGTACAAGCCGCCGTCCGAGAAGGAGTCGGGAGTCACGTTCAGAACACCCATGAGCAGCGTTCTTTCGCCAAGCGCGAGTTCCCGCTCTTTCAATTTCCACTGATAACGCCTCGGCATTCTTAGGCTTGCTCCTGCCGTGCTGCTGATTTTCGTTGGCTGTGACTCTTGCGGCGCGCCCATGCCAACTGCTCCTTCAAATCGTCCGCCAGTTTCGGATTGCTTGCCCCCAATCGTCTCAGATGGCTCTCGGCGATTTCCGGTGAACATTCGGTCAGCGGGCCGCCCCACGTCAGGCGAGCACCGTTTAGAAAGGTTCGAAACATCTCCTTGTCCATTTCTTCGAGCAACGAATAGAGCTGTCTTCCGGTGATTCCACTCGCTCGAAGTGCCGTTTGGGCATCAGCCAGAAATGGTACGGGGAGGGCCGTAGCCAGCACCTTGGCGGCAAAGTAAAGATGTTTTGTTCCGACGCGGATTTCCAATGTGCGCGCGTTGCTACGCTCGACAAATCGCTTGACTTGACGGACAACCGGGAGCTGCCCCTCTACTACGAAGCACTTGTCTTGTGAGCTGGGCGCGCTCATCACGGTTGCGACCTGTGCACCGCGATCGCAAAGAAGCTGGAGAGCGTCGCTCGGCAACCAGCTCTCGCACAAAACGAACATCAACTCCTTGATCCTCAGCGCCGACGCGCACAGTTCATCAACAATTCGAGACAGGCTGGCATCTGGAACGCGTAGCAGAATGATTCTGGCGTCCTGAAGGTCCTCGTACGTATCTACTGCATATCCGACGTGCAGCAGGTTAGAGAGTCTGCGCGCAACCCGCTTGGCCACAGACTTGACCGGTCCCAGCTCTTCCGCCAAGGCGGAGAGGCGCAGCACAGCCGAATGAGTGGAATTACCCTCTATTACCAGTCCGAGCGGCTGCGACTGGCTCTTCATAGATCGAACCTGATTTCAGGGCCCTCATCTTGTCGCGGTACTGGGCCGCTTTCTCGAATTCGAAGGCTTTGGCGGCCTCGCGCATTTTGGCCTCGAGTTCCGCGATCAGAGCATCGCGTTCTTCCCCAGTCAGCTCCGCCGCGGACTCCGGTTCCACATCCAGTGGAACAGTCACGTAGTCCCCCTCTGCAACCGCCACAAGGCTCATGTCGATAGGCTTGACGATCGTCTGAGGAACAATTCCATTCGCATCGTTGTACGCCTGCTGGATGGCACGCCGCCGGTTGGTTTCCTGGAGCGCGCGGCCCATGCTCGAGGTGATTACATCCGCATAGAGGATGGCGCGTCCCCACACGTTGCGCGCTGCCCGGCCGATGGTCTGAATCAGAGAGCCGCTTGATCGGAGGAACCCCTCCTTGTCCGCATCGAGGACTGCCACTAAGGAAACCTCAGGGAGGTCCAAGCCTTCCCGCAGCAGGTTTACCCCGATTAGGACATCATACGCGCCCTTTCGCAAATCGCGAAGAATTTTGACGCGGTCGAGCGTACCTACCTCGGAATGCAGATATGCGCACTTCACGCCGACCTCGGTGTAGTATTCCGCCAAGTCTTCGGCCATCCGCTTGGTGAGTGTCGTCACCAGGACCCGCTCATTCCGGTCCGCCCGCAGCCGGATCTCGTGCAGCAGATCGTCCACCTGTCCCTTGATTGGCCGGATATCAACTTCCGGATCGATCAGGCCCGTGGGCCGGATAATCTGCTCCACCACAACTCCCGCTGATTTCGTCAGCTCGTATGGACCGGGTGTCGCTGAGACGTAGACGGCCTGATTGACGCGGTTCTCAAACTCCTCGAACGTCAGTGGACGGTTGTCCCTCGCGCTCGGCAGGCGGAACCCATATTGGACCAGAATGTCCTTTCGTGATCGGTCGCCGTGATACATGCCCCGCAACTGCGGCACGGTCTGATGGCTCTCGTCGATGAAGAGCAGTGCATCATTCGGCAAATAATCCAGCAGCGTTGGCGGAGCTTCTCCCGGAAGGCGGCCCGAGAAGTGCCGTGAATAATTTTCAATTCCGTGACAGTATCCGATCTGCTTGATCATCTCCAGATCGAACATCGTCCGTTGATACAACCGCTGAGCCTCGATCAGTTTGCCTTGGGATTCGAGCTCCTTGTGCCACCACTGCAGCTCCTTTTCGATACTCTGCATCGCCTGCTCGCGTGTGGGAGCGTCCATGACATAGTGCGTTCTCGGGTAGATCGGTAGCCGCAAATAGGTCTGTTTCACTTGACCGAGCAGCGGATCGATTTGGCTCAGCGACTCAATTTCGTCCCCCCAGAGCTCGATTCGGTACGCGTTGTCATCGTAGGTTGGGAATAGCTCGATCACATCTCCCCGAACCCGGAATGTGCCGCGGCGGAAATCGTGATCGTTTCGTTCATACAGGATTTCGACAAGACGCCGCAAGAGGTCCTTCCGGGCAATGCGCTGGCCTTTCTCGAGCATCAGCAGCATGCCATAATACGCTTCCGGTGAGCCTAAGCCATAAATGCAACTGACGCTCGCGACGATTACGCAATCGCGGCGCTCAAAAAGCGAGCGCGTCGCAGAGAGCCGCAGCTTGTCCAGTTCGTCGTTGATAGTGGCTTCTTTTTCAATGTAGATATCGCCGGACGGGATGTAGGCCTCCGGCTGATAGTAATCGTAATAGCTGACGAAGTACTCCACCGAGTTCTGCGGGAAAAACGTTTTGAACTCGTGATAGAGCTGCGCGGCTAGCGTTTTGTTGTGGGCCAAGACTAGTGCCGGCCGGTTGACCGCTTCGATGATCTTCGCCATCGTAAACGTCTTGCCCGAACCGGTGACTCCCAGCAGGACCTGATGTTTTTCCCCATCCCAGAGGCCGCGCGTCAATTGCTCGATCGCAGTGCCCTGGTCGCCTCGAGGCTGATAATCGATCCCCAATCGATACGGCACATTTCAGTATAAGTAAGTAGGAGTTCGACACCGTTGTTCACGGTAGAGCCGGCAGCGAATCGATGCGTTCGCGCTCGGCATTGAATTCGCAGCCGATCAAGGCAATGCACGCCAGCAGATAGAGCCAGATCAGGAGGACAATCACCGTTCCGATGCTTCCATAAAAGAAGTTGTAATTGGCCAAGCGATGCCCGACATACCATGCGAACCCAGCCGTCGCGATGAACCAGAGAACGCTGGCCAGGAAGGCTCCCGGCCATACTCGCATGAATCGCGAAATTGGCCGGCCTCTCAGTTGGGGCGGTTCGGGCCGATGCCTCGGGCCGAAATAGTAGAGCAGCCCATTGACGAAGGTAATGGTACAGAACGCAACCAGGTAGCGGCTGAATTTCCATGCCAGTTCTACGGGCGCGCTGATGTCGGACACACCGATCCAGTGAATGAAAGCAACCTCGATGCGATTGCCAAACAGAATCAGTAACGAAGCACCTACGGCCGGGAAGGCTGCAATCAGAACAAGGAAAATGGCCATGGCACGCTGCTTGAAGAAGGGGCGTCCGGATGGAATGCGGTATGCCGCCTCAAATCCCTCCATCAGGCTAATCATGGCGCCCGATCCCGCCCAGAGCGACAGCAGAACGGCCACGATCGGCAGCGAGATCGGTCGCGCGCCTCCCTCGCGGAAGCGGGACAAAATAAGATCTTCCGCTCCCGGCGGCACAACCTGCCGGACGAACGTAGCAATGACGCGCACCACCGATCGGGCATTAGCCTGAATCAGGATCAAAGTAATCGTCGTGAGGATCGGGAACAGAGATAACAGAAATGAATAGGCCGCCCCTTTCGCGATGCTGAAGCAATTGTCCTCATACGAGGCAACAAACGCCTGCTTCAGCAGCCAGGCCATCCGGCTCAGGAAGCTCTCCTCGATGATGATTCCCGGCACACGCGAATGCGGCGCTGCGTTACCAGGAATGGTTTGAACGTCGGACATGACCGGCAGTTCCTCCGACGATGATATCCGCTTTGCTATTCTGACACTTCAAGCAGTCGCCTACCGTCTCGTCGTGTCTCGCCGGGCAGAGCGCGGCGCAGATTCCGATGCAGGTATTCGAACTGACCCGAAAACTCATCGATATCGAATCCATTACGCCCAACGAGCGCGAGATCGGCACTTTCTTGTGGCATCACCTGCAGCGGCTCGCCGCTACCTTCGACGGTATCGCCGAGAAGATGCCGGTGGAACCGGATCGCGACAATGTGTTTATCCGCTTCGGCGATCCGGTAGTTGTGCTCTCGACGCATATGGACACTGTGCCGCCGTTCATCCCATCGGGCGAAGACGAAATACATATATGGGGCCGCGGGGCTTGCGATACGAAGGGGATCATCGCGGCCATGATAACCGCAGCCGAAGAAATGCTCCAGAGTGGGAGGCGCAATTTCGGTTTGCTGTTTGTTGTCGGCGAGGAGCGCAACAGCGCCGGCGCATTAGCTGCTGCTCAGAATCCCCGCGGAAGCAAGTTCCTGGTTAACGGAGAGCCGACGGAAAACAAGCTGGCCCTCGGATCGAAAGGCGCTCTGCGTTACGAAATCGTCGCGGAAGGCCGCATGGCCCACTCCGCCTACCCTGAACTGGGGGAATCGGCCATTGAGAAACTTCTCAATGCGTTGGAGCGCTTGCGACGAATCGAACTCCCCGTAGACTCGGTTTTAGGCCCGAGCACGCTCAATATAGGAACAATCCGCGGGGGTCGAGCGCCTAACATCATTCCCGATCAGGCGCAGGCGGAGGTATTCATCCGCGTCGTCGGCGATGTGACAGAGCTTCGCCGAACCGTAGCGGATGCGGTTGCGCCCGATGCGGTTGCCAATGAAATTCTTTTTATTCCGGCGGTGCGCTTGGGATCGTTGAACGGATTCACCAGCACCACCGTCGCCTTTACCACCGACATTCCGGCCTTTAGTGGCACTTGGGGGCAGCCGTTCCTGATCGGCCCAGGAAGCATTCACGTTGCTCATACCACCGAGGAACGTATCCCGAAAGATCAGCTTTTGGAAGCGGTCAGCATCTACAAGGAAATGGCCGGGCGGCTGGCGAACTGAACACCCGCGTTTTGGTTGGGGTTGAATTTATGCGAAGTATCGAAGTAGGCATTCTAGGCGGAACTGGCGTGGTAGGCCAGCAGTTCATCCGCTTTCTGCAGGGACATCCGTGGTTCAAGCTGACGTGGCTGGGCGCGAGCGATCGGTCTGCAGGAAAAAAACTGCGAGATGCGACCCCTTGGCGCTTGGACGGCGAGATGCCTTTGAGCGCGGCAGAGATCGTCGTTTCGGAATCCAAGCCACGGAACGCGCCGCGTCTCGTATTCTCGGCCATGGACGCATCCATAGCCACTGAGATAGAGCGCGAATTCGCCCAGGCCGGTCATTGTGTGGTTTCCAATTCGCGCAATCACCGGATGGAGCCTGATGTTCCGCTGATTGTGCCAGAAGTTAATCCTTCGCACCTGTCCGTGATTCCACTCCAGCAGAAGAATCGCGGCTGGAAGGGGATGATTGTTACGAATCCGAATTGTTCCACTGTGACCCTTACGATGGCGCTCGCGCCGCTCGCCGGTTTCGGCATTCAGCGGATCATTGTGGCCACGATGCAGGCGGTCTCCGGCGCTGGTTATCCGGGCGTCGCGTCCATGGATATTCTGGCGAACGTCCTGCCGTTCATCGGCTCGGAAGAAGAGAAGATGCAGCAGGAGACACAAAAAATTCTCGGTTCGGTCGACGGTGGTCAATTCCGGCCACTTCACGCTCGTGTCAGCGCTCACTGCCATCGTGTGGCCGTGGTGGACGGACATACCGTCGCGACATCCGTCGAACTCTCGTCTAAACCGCGTCCATCTGACGTACAAGCTGCCATCGAGACCTTTCGCGCAGTGCCTCAGGATCGTAAGCTGCCCAGCGCTCCCCCTCACCCGCTTGTCTACATGCCGCAGCAGGACCGCCCGCAACCTCGCCGAGATGCCGCGCGGGAGAACGGAATGTCCGTCTTTGTCGGCCGTGTCCGAGAATGCCCGGTACTTGATATCAAGTTTGTGGCCTGTGGTCACAACACTATTCGAGGGGCTGCGGGGGCTGCCGTGTTGAATGCGGAGCTGATGGCCTCCGAAGGGCTGTTCGATTGATTCCATGATCGTGATGAAGTTCGGCGGCACGTCCGTCGAATCGCAGGAAGCGATCGTACGTGTTACCGAGATCGTCCGCAGCTACCAGCGGAAGCATCCCATCGTCGTTGTTTCCGCCATGGGCAAAACAACGAATAAGCTGCTGGAAGCTGCTGTTGAGGCTGGGGCGGGCCGGCGTGAGCAGGCCCTTGTCATTGTCGATCAACTCCGGGCGCATCACCTCGTTCACGGGTTGCCGCTCGCGGGGGCCGCTTCCGCCGAACTGGATCGTTTCATTCGCACGCATTTCGAATGGCTCGATGACCTCGTGAAGGGTCTTGCCGTGGTAGGAGAACTGTCGCCTCGTTCCATGGATGCGATTGCCAGCGTAGGGGAGCGCCTATCAAGCCTGGTCGTGACATTTGCGCTTCGCGCCGCCGGCATTCCGGCACAGCACGTGGATTCCCGGCGAGTCATCTTGACCGACGACCGTTTCACACAAGCTCAGCCATTACTCGAAGAAACCTACCTGCTGTTGAAGGAGAACGTCCGGTGCCTGGCCGAAACGTCAGTCGTGGTGATGGGCGGCTTCATGGGCGCTACCAAGGACGGGCATACGACCACTCTGGGGCGCGGCGGCTCTGATTATTCTGCATCCATTGTCGGCGCCGGCATTGATGCCGAGGAAATTCAGATTTGGACCGACGTGGACGGGATGCTCACTGCCGATCCGCGCATCATTCCCGATGGACATCGCGTAAAAAGCATCTCGTTCGCGGAGGCAGCCGAGATGGCCTATTTCGGAGCGAAGGTTCTTCATCCCGCAACTGTTCTGCCAGCTGTCGAGAAAAACATCCCGGTTCTGATCCTGAATTCCCGGCGGCCCGAAGTGGGAGGCACACGTATCACTCCCGACGCCGTAGACTGCCGCAACGCCGTCAAATCGATCTCCTGCAAACGCGGGATTACGATTCTGAACATCCGTTCCACGCGCATGCTTATGGCACATGGCTTTCTGCGCCGCATCTTTGAGCTATTCGATCGCTATGCCACGAGTGTCGACATGCTTTCTACTTCGGAGGTCAGCGTCTCGCTCACGGTGGATAATCAGGAGAACCTGCCCCTTATCTGCGAGGAGCTGCGCCATTTCGCTGACGTGAGCGTCGAGCATGAGCAGGCTATCGTCTGCCTGATAGGCGAAAATATTCGTCATACGCCCGGTATCGCCGGCCGAGCGTTTCAGGTTCTTCACACGACAAATATCCGCATGATCTCGCAAGGCGCTTCGCGGCTGAACCTCGGCTTCGTCATCGCCGATGCCGATCTCGAGCCTGCCGTTTTCGCCCTGCATGAGGAGTTCTTTTCCGAACTCGATCCCGCGGTTTTCGACTGACGAGAGAGGTATTCAATAGGAAACGTGCAGGCTTCCGCTCAACTGGCGCTAATTGGTCACGGCAAGATGGGCCGTATGATCGAGCAGCTTGCGCCCCACTACGGATTTGAGCTGGCGTTTGCCCTCGATCATTCGAGTAACCCTGGCGGCTCCGGCATCACCCCTGGTTGCTTCCGAGGCATAGACGTCGCGATTGAATTTTCAAATCCCGAAGCGGCTGTTACCAATCTCGAGCGGTTGGCTGCTGCCCGCGTCCAGACCGTTTGCGGGACAACCGGGTGGTATGACAGGCTCGAAAAGGTGAGTGCCGCCATTACTGCTGCCGGCACTGGTCTCGTATGGAGTCCAAATTTCTCGATCGGTGTTGCTGTTTTTCGCAAACTGGCCGGCCTGGCCGCGGAGCTCCTTGGGCCGGAGCAGGAATACGGTGCCTGGGCGTGGGAAATCCATCACGACACGAAGAAGGATGATCCTTCCGGGACACTACTCCAGCTCGTAAATACTATGCGTGAAAGCGGCTACTCCAGGCCGATCAGTGTGAGCTCGAATCGCGCCGGCAAACATCCCGGTACGCATGAGATTGGCTTCGACTCGGGCGCTGATACGATTACTTTGCGCCATGCTGCGCGAAGCCGCGAAGGTTTCGCCCGAGGCGCCTTAAGAGCGGCGAGTTGGGTTCTGGGCCGCCGCGGCGTCTATACGTTTGACGATGTTCTGTTCGGTCCTCATCGTAATTCTTGAATGCGCCCTTTGGGAGGAAGTATGTTCACTGGCTGCGGAACTGCCCTGGTAACTCCATTTCGCGCCGACTTGTCCCTTGATGAGGCGGCGCACCGCGTTCTCGTCCGGCGCCAGATTGATGCGGGCATTGATTTCCTCTGCCCGTGTGGAACCACTGGCGAGAGTCCCACACTGACCCGCGACGAGCATCTTCGGGTAGTAGAGATCACCGTTGAGGAAGCGAAGGGCCGCGCTCCTGTTCTGGCGGGCGCTGGCGGTTACAACACCCGGGAAGTGATTGAGCTGATCGCCGATTTGAACCATCTCGGCGTCTCCGGCATTCTCTCTGTCACGCCGTACTACAACAAGCCAACCCAGGAAGGCTTGTATGAACACTTCAAAGCCATAGCCGAATCCACTTCACTGCCCATCGTTGTGTATAGCGTTCAACCTCGGACGGCAGTGAACGTTGAGCCAGCTACCTTGGAGCGTCTGGCCACCATTCCCAACATTGTCGGCGTCAAGGAAGCGTCCGGCAATATTTCACAAATGGCCAGCATCCTCGCGAGAGTGCCGGAGTCATTTGTTGTCCTGTCCGGCGACGACTCCGTTACGCTGCCTCTGATGGCCTTAGGTGGTCGCGGTGTCATTTCGGTTGTGTCCAACGAGATTCCCGCCGAGTTCGCTCAGCTTACACGCCTTGGTCTCGAAGGAAATTTCGCCCGGGCACGACAGCTTCAGCGCAAGTACCAGTCCCTCATGGAGATCAATTTTGTCGAGACCAGTCCCGGACCCGTCAAGTTCGCGTTGGCGCGCATGGGATTGATCGAGCCCGTCTGGCGGCTCCCGATCGTGCCACCCCAGCCCTCGTCACAGCAAAGAATTGAAGCCGTACTGGAATCGCTCGGGCTGCTCTCCGGAGTTCGCGCTTGAACAGCTCATCGGACATCGCTGAGCTCCGGCTCAGTATTGAAGAGCTTTACGATGAAAACTCCGGTTCTTATTCAGAAGAAGATCAGCGTTTGTTCTTTGATTTTCGCGACCTGCTGAATCGCGGTGTCGTGCGCTCCGCCGAACCCGATGCCGTGGAGGTTAGCGGATGGCGCGCGAATAGTTGGGTAAAGAAGGGGATTCTGCTCGGCTTTCGAATGGGAAACGTGATCGAGATGTCCGCTCCGGGCAGCCCCGCCCCATTCTTCGATAAATCCACGTACCCACTGAAGCAATTCACCCTGGACGACAAAATTCGGATTGTGCCCGGCGGTTCCAGCATTCGCGACGGCTGCTACGTCGGCCGGGGCGTCACCTGCATGCCGCCTGTATTTGTCAACGCGGGTGCTTATGTGGATGACGGAACCATGGTCGATTCGCACGCTCTCATTGGAAGTTGCGCCCAGATAGGACGTAACTGCCACATCTCCGCTGCCTCCCAGATCGGCGGCGTTCTGGAGCCTGTGGGTGCCATCCCGGTAATTATTGAAGATGAAGTTCTAATCGGCGGGAACTGCGGCGTGTATGAAGGAACTGTCGTGAAGCGCGGTGCGGTGCTGGGCAGTGGAACTATCCTGAATCGATCCACGCCGGTATACGACCTGGTTCGCAACATGATTCATCGCGCTACTGCGGAGACACCGCTTATCGTTCCTGAGCAGGCTGTTGTAGTCGCAGGCGCCCGTCGTGTGGCATCAGGCCCCGGTGTTGATTGGGGTATCTCGCTTTACACCCCAGTGATCGTCAAGTATCGCGATGCCGGTACGGAAGCGAAGATTCAGCTAGAGGATCTTTTGCGGTGAGTGACAAAGCAGGCCGCTGCTGATGTTACTCAATTCTCAAAAATGGCAATCATCGGGCGGACTGTATGGACACGTGCATCAGGCCTACGTTGATCAAGAGAAATGGGCCGGATACAGGTGTTCAATAACGCACAGTCGATTTCGCAACCGGAGATGAAACCGCACACGGCTGTCCAGTAGCATAAGCTCGAAATCATTGATCGAGGTTCATTCGAGCAGCAAAGTGCAAGCTTTTCGATGAAATAGCCCGCGTCGGTACTCTTTCGACTCCTTGGTCCCAGATTTGCAAGACCAAGGCCAACTGTCGTTCGGGTGCAAGATGAGGGGCAACATGGCAGCTACATTTCAGGATCTTCGCTTTGCCGTGCGCATGTTGCGCAAGTCCCCCAGTTTCACTGTCGCTGCCGTTGTGACCCTGGTATGTGCGATCGGCGCAAATGCCGTGGTTTTCGGCGCATTCAACGCGCTAATCCTGCGCCCACTGAATGTGCCACGCGCGGAAAGCCTGTACGAGCTCGGCCGTACGAGTGGCGACAACGAGTCCTATCCGAGCTATCTCGATCTGCGGGACCGGAACCGCAGTTTTGACGGACTCGCAGCTAACGCGTTTTCTCAGGCAGGTCTCGATATTGGCGAAGGCCCAGTGCACGTGTGGGGGTACAACACGAGCGGCAACTACTTCGATGTATTAGGCGTTCAGCCATACCTTGGCCGGTTCTTCCACGCCTCCGATGAGCATGGCCCGGATAGCGCCCCCTACCTCGTGCTTAGCTATGCGTTTTGGGATACTCATTTTCACGGTGATCATGATGTCGTGGGCCGCAAAGTGCGGCTCGATAAACGTCCGTTTACGATCATCGGCGTAGCACCGCCAGGGTTCCACGGAATTTTCGTGGCTTTCTCGCCCGACTACTTTGTACCGATGGTCATGGGAGGGCAGGATCTCCTCCAAGCACGTGGAAACCGCTGGATCGACGACGTTATCGGCCACCTGCGGGCGGGGGTCACTCTCGCGCAGGCTACGGCCGATCTGAACTCGATAGGCTCGTATCTGCAAAAGACCTATCCAAAGGAAGAGAGCCAAGCGACGTTCGGGTTGGGACATCCAGGTCTGGGGGACTTGTTTAATGGCGCGATACGTGCGTTCCTCACGGGACTGACGTTGCTGGCCGGATTAATTCTGCTTGCCGCATGTGCCAATCTGGGCAGCTTGTTTGCGGCACGCGCTGCCGACCGTTCGCGCGAACTTGCCTTGCGGATGGCGCTCGGAGCGCGCCGCCTCCGTGTCTCCCGCCTGCTCTTGACCGAAGCCCTGGTGATTTCGCTTTTCGGAGGCGCTTTGGGACTCTGGGCGAGCATAATGCTGTTACAAGCGTTGAGCACTTGGCAACCGTTTCCTGAATTTCCACTAAATGCGCCTGTAACGCCCGATGCTCACGTTTACGCGGTCGCCCTCATATTTGCGGCGAGCAGCGGGTTCCTTTCGGGCGCAATCCCAGTAAGACAAGTGCTGCGCACCGATCCCTACGAGATCGTCAAATCGGGATCGCGGTCTACTGCGGAGCGGCAGATTACTGCACGTGACGTTTTACTGGGTGCGCAAATTGCAATTTGTGCCGTACTGGTGACTTCGTCCATCGTTGCCGTTCGTGGATTGGTCCGGTCGCTCCACAGCGATTTAGGTGTCGAGCCACAGAATGCCCTGCTGGTGCGTACCGATTTGGGGGCGGCAGGTTACAACCAAAATAGAGTGCCGGCGATGCAAGAACGAATGATCGAGACCATGGCGGCTATTCCCGGGGTGAACTCCGTGGGATTGGTTGGTGAATATCCACCGCTGCATATGGGCTGGAATAATAGGAATGTCTTTACCGATAACACCTCAGATTTCAGACCGTCGAATGCAGCCGCGATTGCCGTCATCTATAGCGTGTCGCCCGAATACTTTCGTGCAGCCGGCACCAGATTATTGGCGGGGAGAACCTTCACGCTACACGACAATACAAACTCGCCGCGGGTCGCGATAGTGAATCGGGAGTTTGGTCACAAAATTTTTGGCTCCGAGACCCAGGCGATCGGCCAGTATTACAAGGCAGCAGATGGAACCCGCATTCAAGTTGTAGGTATCGTTGAACAGGGCAAATACACGGCCAACCTGGCTGAACATCCACAAGCCGCCACGTTTGTTCCCATTCTGCAGGCGCCTTCGAACGACTCATGGCTCGTGGTCCGCTCGAATCGCAACGCACAGCAACTCGCGGCGGCGATTAAGAAAAAGCTGCGGGACTTGGATGCGGAACTGCCCTGTTTTATCCAAACCTGGAATCAAGAGATGAGAGGAGCCCTCTTTGCACCGCGCATGGCGGCTCTGTCATTAGGTGTACTGGGCATGATGGGCGGCGCCCTCCTGTCGGTAATCGGAATACTTGGAGTGGCTGCTTACTCGGTGAGCAAGCGCAAGAAGGAGCTGGGGATTCGTATTGCGCTCGGTGCAAAGCCCAAGGAGGTGTTACAGGCAGCATTGGGACGCGCGCTCAAACTGCTGACGGTCGGTTCCTTAGCGGGACTGCTGATCGGAATGCTGGCGAGCCGGCTCCTGGCCTCGGTCGTGTATGAGGCAACGCCGCGCGACCCGTTAGTGTTGAGTGCGGTTGTACTAACCATGACACTGGTCGCTCTGCTGGCAACGTGGATTCCGGCGCAACAGGCACTCGCTATTGACCCTATGGCACTCCTGCGCGACGAGTGAACCACTACGTTCAAATAAAATAGCCGGCCCCTGTGACGGCAGAGGCCGGCATCTTCTGTGGGATCGTTAAGTCTTACTCAACGAAAGCTTATTAGATTTTCGTCGATAAAACACCTCCAAAATTGGATCGCTGTTGAGCCCACAGCAATCCACCTCCGATTTCGGGAAACGACGCTAAGAGCACCGTTTGCCAGCCTTCCCCGACCTGTTTCTACCTCATTAGTAAACCGGAATCTGCTTCCAAAACAACCTATCTTTCGGGTGGTGTGCCCAGGTGCGACGTATAATTCAAAGCAAACGGCGGCAACGGGGTATAAAACGTGAGGCGCACAAAAGCATTAATCGCATGTGCTCTGGTAACAATACTAATCTCAGTTGCGGACTGGCTGTTTCCGGATCTTTCTTTCGGCTTTCTGTACCTGGGTCCGCTCCTCGTCTCCGCCATCTTCCTATCGCGCGCTCAAGTTGCTATTTGTGCTGTTGTTGCGGCCGTTTTGACGCAATCGTTCGGACCGTTCAAGGCATGGCCCGACACGCTTTTGCGGTTCTCGGTAACCCTCGTGATTTTTCTAGGTGCTGCCCTGTTTGTCGCGGAGATTATGCGACGCAAGCGTGTAGAGGCTGATTACGCGACGAAATTGAAGGAAGCAAGCGCCCGCCGCCGGGAAGCAGAAGAAGATGCACGTGCTGTGATCGAAACCAGCCCGGCCGCCATCCTTACTCTGAAAGCGGACGGGACAATCGAGCTGGCGAATAAAGCCGCGCAGCGCCTGCTCTGTCTCGATTCTGGGTCAGCGCCCGGCCGGAATATCCGGGATTATTTACCTCTCCTGGCCGACATGCTGAAAACTCATCGGACTCCTTCCGTACGCACCATGGTGGAGGGGCGGGGCCGGCGAGGCAACGGCGAAATGTTTTTCGCGCACATGTGGTTATCCACTTACTCCACACCTGCGGGCGGGAAGTTAGCGGCCGTTGTCGCCGACGTATCGGAGCAGGTCCGTGATCGCGAGGAACTCGGTCTGCGGCAATTGCTCATGAATTCGCACATCATCGCGGGAGCGGTCTCGCATGAAGTGCGCAACCTGGCGGCTGCGGCCGGCGCGCTGCACGATAACATTGCACGCTCCTGCAGGGTGACGGGAAGCGAGGATTTCATCGCTCTTGGGCATCTGATTGAGGGCATGCGCAAGCTATGCTCCTCGGAAATCCCGGTCGACAACGAGCAGTCGCTCACGGGTGTGGATCTGAATGCGCTGTTTAAAGAGCTGGACATCATCCTGCAGACGGGTGCTGAGGATTCCCGCGTGGAGTTGCGCTGGGACATCGCCGAAAATCTGCCGCGCGTGCGGGCGCACCACTCGGGCCTCCTGCAAGTCTTGCTGAACCTAACCCAGAATAGCCGGCGGGCGCTGCGGGGCAAGCGCAATGCGTATGTTACGATCGCCGCGTACCCGGTTCCGGGGTCAGTACTGGTTATTGTTGCGGACAACGGCCCGGGCATAACGTCCCCCGAAGTGTTGTTCCAACCTTTCCAAGCTGGCGCCGAATCGTCAGGCTTGGGATTGTATGTTTCGCGCGCGATCATCCGCAGCTACGGGGGCGAACTGCGATACTCTAAGCGGACTTTCGAGAGTTGCTTCCATATCGAGCTGCAAGCGATGGCGGCGATGGAGGTAACGGCGATTGCCTGAGGGCGAGCGCATCCGCATCGTTCTGCTAGATGATCACACACTCTTGCGGGAGGTCTTAGCTCGCAGTCTGGCCATGGAGCCCGACTTCGACGTGGTCGGCCAATGCGCCGGGGTGGAAGACACACTCGAACTGGTTAGTCAGATGCCGGTCGACATTGTCTTGCTGGATATCAATCTCGGCGCCGAGCAGGGCGGTTCCTTCGTGACTCGCGCCCGCGCGTCGGGATTTCGCGGAAAGGTGCTCGTGCTGACCGCTGGTGTGAGCAATCGGGAAGCCGCGTGGCTGTTGAAACGCGGCTGCGCAGGGATTTTTCTGAAACACGAGCCGCCTACCGCTCTCGTGGAACGAATTCGTGAAGTGATCCGGGGAACTGTCCGAATCGATCCCGAATCGGTTCAGGAGATGCTGTCGCAAGGAGGATATCCCGACCGCCCGCGCAAGCCGCTCACCGCGCGTGAACGCGAGGTCCTGCGGGCGGTTTGCGAAGGATTGGCGAATAAAGAGATTGCGGAACGCCTGACAGTATCCGAAAACACTGTGAAGTCATTCTTGCAGCAGCTATTCGAAAAAACCGGCGTGCGTACGCGGGCCCAACTGGTCGCGGCCGCCATCGAGCAGTATTGGGATCAACTGGGTAACTAAACCGGATTCGAATAGGCTCGGATAGGTGTATACTGAGTCTTCTACACGTAGAAGTCTTAGTGAGTGCAATGCCGAAAGCCGATCATCTGCAGGGCTCTCTCGAAATTCTCATTCTCAAAGTGCTCCGGCGGGGACCGAATAACGGATATGCAATCTCGACCTGTATTGAGCAGGCATCAGACGAGGTACTTCGGGTCGAAGAAGGTTCGCTGTATCCCGCCCTTCATCGCATGACGGAGAACGGGCTACTCAAAGCCGAGTGGCGCATTTCCGAATCCGGCCGACGAGCGCGTTTCTATGAGCTGACGGGCAAGGGCCGGAAGCGGCTGGAAGAAGAAGAGAAGCGATGGCGGTCTGTAACTGCAGCTGTCGCGAAGGTGCTCAGGACCGTATAGCGGGAGATGCATCATGAGCTTCTGGTCCAGACTAGCTCGAACGTTCTACTCGAGGCGTCACGATGAAAACATTGACGAAGAGCTTCAGTATCATCTCGCGATGAAGGAGGAGGACGGATACGACCCCCGCGCAGCGCGAGTGAGGTTTGGAAATCCAGCGAAGCTCAAGGAGGATACGCGGGCACAGGGTGTCCTCACCTGGCTCGAGTCTCTGATCCGTGATACGCGATACGGTTTCCGCCAGTTGCGGAAGAGCGCAATGCTCACCCTCGTGGTGATTTTTTCACTGGCGCTCGGCATTGGAGCGAATTCCGCAATTTTTAGCTTGGTGGATGCGGCCTTGTTGAAGCGTTTGCCAGTCAAGGACCCGCAGAGCTTACGCAGCATTGAATGGAGCAATCGCGGATGGCCGGACGCCTTATGCAACATGCTGACCGGCGATACGAGCGGCGATCCAAATGCCCAAATGCAGGGCTCTTCGATTGCGCCACGAATCTACCGGGAGTTGGCGAAGCAGCGGAGCGGTTTCGCGGCCCTGATCGGCTTTTCGGATGCCGATCCGGCGGGCGTTGCGGTACGGCACGGAGCCGCTGAACAGTACAAGCTTCAATACGTCAGTCCCAATTTCTTCCAAGGTCTGGGCGTCCGACTCCGGTTGGGTCGCACGTTTTCGATGAATGATGACCGAGTTGGGCAACGGCCTCTCGTCATCATTAGCGATCGCTTCTGGAGAAGATCGTTTGTGAGTCGCGCGGATGTCCTGGGGCAAAGGTTGACGGTCAACAATGTTCCAGCCGAGATTATTGGCGTGGCTTCGCCCGGCTTTTTCGGAGTGCAAATCGGCGATTGGGTGGATCTCTACGCGCCGCTCGCAGCGCAAGCCACTCTCAATCCGCGAGTGAGATTGGACCCGACGCTCGGCGAAACCGATACCCATTGGTGGGTTCGCCTTCTGGGCAGGCTGAGGCCAGAGATTAATGAAAATCGGGCGGCGCAACAACTGTCCGCACGATTCCAGCATCTGGTCGTCCATCCGGGTCTGCACATCGAGGCGAGCAAGATTCCGAAGCTGATCACCTCTCCGGGTGAACGAGGCATAGATCCAGTGGGCGCCGATCAATCGCGTGCCCTTTGGATTCTCCTGCTGCTGGTCGGACTGATCCTGCTAATTGTCTGCGCCAACGTCGCCAATCTTCTTTTGTCTCGAGCAGTCGCGCGACAACGCGAGTCCGCGGTGTGCCTGGCGCTCGGAGCGGCGCGGCTGCGCTTGCTTCGCCAATACTTGATCGAGAGTTTGACTCTTGCCGTGCTGGGTGGTGCGGCCGGGTTGCTTCTGAGTCACGTACTCGCGGAAGCTATTCACTCGTTGATCCGCGCGGATCTGAATATTGGTGGATTCGATCTTCACGTGGACTCACGGATTCTGATCTTCACATCATTTGTTTCGCTCGTTACTGCACTGCTGTTTGGCATTGCTCCAGCGTGGCAACTGGCGAAATCCAGCGTCAGCGATGCGCTCAAAGCGAACAGCCGAGCGATTCTCGCGGGACGGCTCCGGCTGCCGCGAGCTCTCGTCGTCATCCAGATCGGGTTGAGCTTCACTGTGCTGGTAGCGGCCGGGTTGCTCGGCCGATCTCTTACCAACCTCGAGACCATGGACATCGGCTTCAACCGTCAAAACCTGGTTTACGCTTCGGTGAACCCGTGGAGCGCAGGGTACAACCCGGAACAGGTCAATCAATATGTCGAACGCCTTCGCAGCCGCGTGGCGGCGATTCCGGGCGTGCTGCGAGCGGCCGTAATCGAGGAGCGCCCGTTATCCGGAAACGCCAATCTGACAGTTGTGAACATCCCCGGCCGGCCATACTATCAGGATGATGCCAGCGCGGTGCTGGTTAATCACGTCAGCGACGGACTGTTCGAGACACTGGGTATACCTCTCCTGGCAGGGCGCACCTTTCGGCCGGGCGATATGCGTGCGAAATCCGATGCGGTGATTGTTGATGAGTTGTTTGCCGAGCGTTATTACCCGCGCCGGAACCCAATCGGCCAGCAATTCGGAACAGGCCCGAAGCCGACCGAACATTACCGAATTGTCGGCGTTGTAAAGAACAGCCGCTATAACACGCTACGCGAAGCCACGCATCCCGTCATGTTTCGGCCTTCGGGTACGGCAAGCAGCCCCGGAACTAACGTCAACTTCGCGATACGCGCCGCGATCCCTAGCTCGCAGCTCGCGCGCGCCATCCGCGAGGTTGCGGCAGCGGTCGATCCAGCGGTCCCCGTTGTGGCGATCAAAACGCAAACGGCCCTGATCGATCACCTTCTCCTCAGTGAACGTCTTCTGAGTATGTTGTCGAGCGCGTTCGGCGTGCTGGCCCTATCGCTTTCGGCGATCGGTCTTGTTGGCCTGCTGGCGTATACGGTCGCTCGACGGACGAACGAAATTGGAGTCCGGATGGCGCTCGGCGCATCTCGCACTCAGGTTGTCAACCTTATCCTGAAGGACTCCGTGAGGATGGTAGCAATTGGACTCGCGCTCGGATTGCCGGGGGCATTTTTCATAGGACGATTGCTGAGGCACACGTTGTTCAAGCTGGCAACGGTCGATCCTCTCACGGTGGCTATCTCACTGATTGTTCTGGCGGTGGTTGCCGGGGCTGCCACTTGGGTGCCGGCGAGTCGTGCTGCCCGGGTGGATCCGATGATTGCGTTACGGGACGAGTAAAGCGATTCTACGTAACTCCTGAACCAACTCCTGCGAATTACTATATGAATATGCGGCGCAGGACATTTTTGGCAAAATCATTTAGCATTGCGGCTGGTGGACTTACTGTCGTTGCCGCCGTAAGACCGGTTTTGGGCCATCCCCGGATGGTCAAGATCGTCGAGTTTACCAATGCCGGTCAAAGAGAAGGAGTTATCGAAGTGGAAAGGGTTGAGAAGACCGACGCCGAGTGGCGTAAGCAGCTCACGCCGGAGCAGTACGAGGTCACGCGCCATGCCGGTACCGAGCGCGCGTTCACCGGCAAGTACTGGAACAATCACGAGCACGGGATGTATCGCTGCGTTTGCTGCGGTAATGCACTGTTTTCGTCCGAGACCAAGTTCGATTCGCACACCGGCTGGCCCAGTTTTTGGGAACCGATCGCCAAAGAGAATGTCCAAAACCGGATTGACGCCAGCTTCGGAATGATGCGCAACGAGGTTCGCTGCGCTAAGTGCGAGGCTCATCTGGGTCACGTATTCGACGACGGTCCTCGTCCGACTGGACTTCGCTACTGTATGAATTCGGCTTCGCTCGACTTCATTAAGAGCTGATGCCGAAAACTCTGAACCACACTCTTACAGGGAACATCAAACTTCATCAGGCGTTGAGATCGCGATTCGTCAGAGAACGTCGCGACGTGATTGTATATCTGCCGCCTGAGTATGAGGCAGCGCGAGATCGCCGCTATCCCGTGCTGTATCTGCATGACGGGCAGAATCTGTTTGATGCCACAACGGCCTTCTTAGGCAACGATTGGGGGCTCGACGA
The DNA here is from genome assembly GCA_019244055.1 of Acidobacteriaceae bacterium. Taxonomy (GTDB): domain Bacteria; phylum Acidobacteriota; class Terriglobia; order Bryobacterales; family Bryobacteraceae; genus Bog-105. The sequence goes on from JAFATG010000207.1 coordinate 31,394, forward strand.
AGTTGCGGAAGAACTGATCGGAAGCGGCCAGATACAGCCGCTGATTCTTGTCGGAATCTACAACACTCCGAAGCGGATGGCGGAATATACGCCGGTTCGCGACCGTCGTGGCCGAGGCGGACGGGCGCGCGCTTACGGAAAGATCATTGTCGAAGAGCTGAAGCCGCTTGTCGATAGCACCTACCGCACACTGCCGGATCGGGCCAACACGGGCCTCGGCGGTTCCTCGCTAGGTGGATTGGTCACGCTGTATCTGGGGTTGCAATACCCCGATGTCTTTGGGAAGCTGATCGTGATGTCACCCTCGGTCTGGTGGGCGAATCGGGCCATCCTAAAGGAAGTTCGCAAACTGCCTCATAAAGTCGGAGCGAAAATCTGGCTTGACATCGGCACGTGCGAGGGCCAGAACCCGCAGGTATGCGTCCAGAACACGGTCGCGCTGCGAGATGCGCTGATTGAAAAAGGCTGGCAACCAGGGCAAGATCTGGCGTTCGTCGAAGATGACGGAGCCGGGCATGATGAAAAGGCTTGGGGATATCGCATGCGCGACGCTTTGCGCTTTCTGTTCCCGCCCGAGTAATGAGCCGCCTGAATCACTGTAACCTCGTTCCAGTTCTCACCGCGTCGACCACTCTTCGAATCGCGGAGACGATGACATCAGGCCGATCAATGATCACCATGTGGGTACTGTCCTCGGCGGTTGCTAATTGGCTGTCCCGCGATAAGGCCATCAGCTTACTTTGTAGCTTGGCATAATTCAAAGCGTCATTACGAGTCTGAATGACAATGAGGGGCTTGTCGCCCAAAGGAAATGTCTGGCCGTTTGTAGCGCGTTCAACGGCCGCTACACACTCTGCGGCGGTTTCGGCGGTTGGTCGTGCGGGATGGTTCGACATGGCCCACCGATGAAGCTCCTGGCCACGTGGCGGCAATCTGCCGAAGTTCAGATCATCTTCGATGCCCAGAGTTATAGGCGTTTTCGAAATGAGAACCGGTGGGCTATTCCCCTTACTGTCGGGAGTCGGTGATTCTACGGGAGTGCTGTCGGACCCCACGTCGATGAAGGCGTGATCGATGATCACCATTCCAGCGACCTCTTCCGGGTAGTCATGGCTGTACAGACGGGCAACAACACCTCCAAGCGAAAACCCGACCACCACATAAGGACCAGAGATTTCGGCGCGGTTCAAAAGCCGGTGTATTTCGGTAACTCGCTGCTCGCAATTGGGCTGCTGGGTCACCTGATGTTCGGTTACCGTCGCCGGATAAAGGATCGCTCCAGGCTGTCCCGGCTGCATCGTATGAGCATACTCGCGTGAACTTCTCTACCTGCGGTTGGACCAGCCCCCAATCGAAAGAGAAAGCGCCGCCCGTAATCATAACCGTCGGACCGCCGCTACCGGTACAGTAGAGATGAACCCTGTACCCACCTACGTCGATTAGACGTCCAAGTGGCGATGGCGCCGCGGATGGAACGCCTTGGCTGTCAGCACTGCGGCTCAAGAGAAAACCAACAAATGCCAGAGCCGAAAATCGGCAAGTTTTCGATAGCACGAGTCTTCTTTGCTTTAGTATCGGCCGGAGCCGTTTCGGTGCCTTGGGGATGTTCACGGCAGCGCGTTTCAGTTCCGGTCGCGAGCACGACATCTCCGGCCGACAACTCGTACATGGACTTAGGGCCGGGATACGAGCTGAAGATTGTGACCCCGTTACCTAACTCGCCCGGAGGCCGCATCGAAACGGCGCCTCAACAGAGTGAGGGCAATACTGTTGTCCTCTCCGCGCCAAATTTGATCGGCTATGAGGTTTCGCACTACGCGATTGAGGACGGCAGACACGGGAAAGTGCGGCTGATATTCGCCTCGGCGGAGATGACGAAAAACGGCCAGACCTCGCCGGAGGCGACCGCACCGCCGCTACCGTTTTCGCTGCCGTCTGGAAAGAATTTCGTTCGCTTGATCTACCTGGTTCGAGTGAGTCAATCGGACCACAACATGGCGATAACGGCATCCAAGAGCCGAGCCGCTTTAAGTGCCTTCACCGAAGAACTAAAAGAGAACCCGGCGATATGTGAACAGAACGGGCAGGTCTTCTGTTCTTGGGTTCCGGCAGGAATTGCCGTCAGGCCGGAGAAAGTGACACAGGCGAAGCCGGCAATGGGGGAAGTGGCCTCTTCGGCTTGAAGACTACAACACCGAGCGGCGGAACCGTCAGTTCCGCCGAGGCCGGCTTCCCATGCGACCGCTTCGGAACGGCGGTGATCGCTCCTCCGTTTCCCATGTTGCTTCCGCCGAATGCCTCGGCGTCCGAATTAAAGATCTCGCGATGCACCCCCGCCTCCGGGAAGCCGATGCGATAACCCGAGTGCGGCGTTGGCGTAAAGTTGCAGACGAAGACGAGGTAATCGTCATGCCTCCTGGCCCGCCGGACAAACGAAACGATCGAGTTTTCGGAGTCGTGAAAATCGATCCACTCAAAGCCCTGATATTGAAAATCGACTTCATGCATTGCGGGCTCGCCTCGATATAGCGCGTTGAGCGCGGTACAGAATGTCTGGAACTTGCGATGAATGTCAAACTGCAACAGCCACCACTCCACTTGCTGCTCAGAGTTCCACTCCGCGGTCTGGCCGATCTCTGATCCCATGAACAGCAGTTTTTTCCCAGGATGACCATACATGTAGCTCAGGAACGCGCGCGCGTTGGCGAATCGTTGCCATTCGTCGCCCGGCATTTTGTCCAGAAGTGCACGCTTGCCGTATACCACCTCGTCGTGCGATATCGGCAAGACGAAATTTTCTGTGAATGCGTAGACCATGCTGAAGGTGATGTCGTTCTGGTGATATTTGCGGAAGATCGGGTCGCGCGAGAAGTACTCCAGCATGTCGTGCATCCAGCCCATGTTCCACTTCATCGTGAAACCCAGCCCGTTGAGATAGACCGGCCGCGAGACTCCGGTGAAAGCGGTGGATTCCTCCGCTACGGTGATGGCTCCTGGTACCTGGTGCACTAACTCATTTGCCTTCCGCAGAAAACTGATCGCTTCCAGATTCTCGTTACCGCCGAACATATTCGGCAGCCACTCACCGGCTTTCCGCGAGTAATCGAGATACAGCATGGAGGCCACGGCATCCACGCGGAGGCCGTCGATGTGGTACTTCTTCAGCCAGAACATCGCATTCGAGATCAGGAATGAGCGGACCTCATTCCGTCCGAAGTTGAAGATCATCGTACCCCAATCGCTGTGCTCGCCGAGGCGAGGATCTTCGTGTTCATAGAGAGCCGTGCCGTCAAAGAACACCAGCCCATGTGCATCTTTAGGAAAGTGCGCGGGCACCCAGTCCATGATCACGCCGATCCCGGCCTGATGACAGCAATCGACAAAGTACATGAAATCCTGCGGCGTGCCGTAACGCGAGGTCGGCGCAAAATAACCCACTACCTGGTATCCCCATGACGGCGCGTACGGGTGCTCCGCAATGGGCATCAGCTCGATATGTGTGTAGCCCATCCGCTTCACGTATTCGACCAGTTTCGACGCCAGTTGCCGGTACCCTAATGACTGATTGTTTTCATCCCTCGACCAGGAGCCGAGGTGCACTTCATAAACTGACATTGGGCTGTCCAGCACGTTTGTTTTCGCGCGCTGTTCCATCCAGTCCTTGTCATGCCATTCGAATCCATCCAGATTCACCACAACGGACGCTGACTTCGGAGGCGTTTCCATCCAGAAACCATAGGGATCAGATTTCTGCTGGCTATAGCCGCGGAATCGCGATTTGACCGAGTACTTGTAAGGCGTGCCGGCGGTTACGTCGGGAATGAAGATTTCCCAAACGCCGCCAGTGCGGAGCCGCATCGCGTGCCGACGGTTATCCCAGCCGTTGAAATCACCGATTACGCTCACCACGATTGCATTCGGCGCCCAAACCGCGAAGTGACTTCCGGCTACTCCATTGAGAGTGATGGGATGCGCGCCGAATGAGTTGTAGCCTTCGTAGTTGGTTCCTTCCGAGTGCAAATGAAGATCGAAATCGCTGATAACCGGCGGAAAGCGGTACGCATCCTCCTCTTTTGAGACAGTGCCGTGATGACCCGTAATGCGGAATCGATATTTCCCTGGGTCATTATGCAGGCGAACGGTATACACGCCTGAGGGATGTATGCGCTGCATCGGGAAATGCTGAGTTCCCGTTTCGAGGACCGCCTCCTTGGCATGAGGCAGCAGGGCGCGAACCTCCCAACCTGCCCGAGAGTCATCCTTGGCGGAATGCGGTCCAAGCACCGCAAACGGATCTCCATGGTAACCGCCGGCGATTGCTTCCAGTTCTGGCTCGGTCATTGCACGTTTATTATGGCAAGGGGAACCGGCTTGCCAAGAACCTCCGTTCCTCGATTACTATGGCCCTCAGCAGCTCGCCTCAGCCTGGCAGAGAACGACATCCTGTTCCGGATCCTGGTCTGCAAGATTTCCTACACGCTTTACCGAAGGCGGAATTACATCTACATCTCGAAGGTTCCGTTCAGCCGGAAACACTTCGCGAACTAGATCCAGCACTCTCTCTGGACGAGATTCGAACGAATCTCCATTACACGGGATTTGCGGGATTTCTCAAGGCGTATGTCTGGGTAACCCGGAAACTGGATTCGCCGGAGGCCTACGCGCTCGCCACGCGCCGGCTGCTTGAGGCGCTAGCTGCCCAGAACGTCAGGTATGCCGAGATCACTCTCTCAGCGGGTGTCATCCTGTGGAAGGAGCAGCGGATCGAGACCATATTCGAAGCGATTTCCTCCGAAGCAAATCATTTTGAAAACGTTCAGGTGGGCTGGATCTTCGATGCGATTCGCCAATTCGGCGCGGATAAGGCTGCCTACGTGTTTGACGTCGCGAAAGAGCTTCGCGCTCAAGGTGTGGTTGGGATCGGAATCGGCGGTGACGAAGAACGGGGCCCCGCGTCCTGGTATGGACGCCTGTTTCGCGCGGCGAAAGATGTCGGGTTGGGGCTCACTTGTCACGCCGGCGAAGTGTCGGGCCCCCAAAGTATCTGGGATGCGATCGAAATCGGAGCGCAGCGCATTGGACATGGCATTCGGGCCCTGGAAGATCCCGGGCTAATCAAAGAGCTGGCGGCGCGCGATATTCCGCTCGAGGTCTGCCCGTCCAGCAATGTTTATACCGGGGCGGTGAGTAGTTTAGGCGAACATCCGTTGCGGCGGCTTTGGGATACAGGCGTGCCTATCGTCCTGGGCAGCGATGACCCAGCGCTGTTTCACACCAGCCTCATGCACGAGTACATGCTCGCGGCGAATCTGTTCGGGTTCAACCGCACGGAATTGCAGCAGCTAGCCGCGAACAGCCTGCGGTATCGCTTCAATCAGCCTCTCGCCTGACCCACGCGCTCGTCGAGCAGCAAGCCGATGAGGGCTTCCAGTTCCCGGACGCGATCGGTAAGCTGTTCGAGGTCCGCCGTCTCCGTTTCGCCACAGGCTGCAATCCGGCCGTGCTCAAGCGCGCCGATTGCTTCGGCCCGGGTGCGCACCACTCTGCCGGGAATGCCAACGACGGTAGCTCCTTCCGGCACGGAATGAACCACGACTGATCCGGCACCCACCTTTGCGTCGTCTCCAAGCGTGATGTTGCCGAGGACGGCCGCGCCAGTCCCGACTACCACCCGGTTGCCGATCGTGGGATGCCGCTTCCCTTTCACGCTTCCGGTGCCGCCCAGGGTCACTCCTTGGTACAGCAGGACATCATCGCCGATTTCGGCAG
>JAFATG010000324.1 GCA_019244055.1 Acidobacteriaceae bacterium
GACCGCATCCTGAGCCCGAAAGATGAGCGTTGCGTCTGGTGGGACTTCGGAGCCGAGGTGACGGACGAAGTAGATGCGACGCTCGTATCCCGGTCCATGTACCCGGCGCATCCCGAGCAGCACTATCAGGGCAAGTGGTTTGACGACCAGGCATGCGCGATCGCTGCGTACCTCTGGACTTACTCAGATCCGCGCCCGACCTGCGAACAGTTCGCCCGCTGGTTGTGCGATCCCGTCAATGAGATCCTTCCTCGGCTCAAAGGGAGTGAACATCTGATCACGCTCAACACCGCAGCGGCGAACCAGTTCAGCGGCGTACAGTCAACGATGGGCCAGGTGGGAAAGGCTCTGCGCATGATGCCGCGCGATTCCGAAAAGGATTGCCGGCAAGTGTTCACGATTCGGCGCTGGGCGCAAAATCCGCACGGCTGGCTGTTCCTGCCGAACACGGCTGAGACGCGCGACGCATTGAGGCCGCTGCAAAGCGGTGTAGTGGATATGTGTATCGCGCGGATTATGTCGTCACCGCAACAAGCGCGCCGGGTCTGGATTGTGCTCGATGAATTGGACAGTCTGGGAACACTATCGAAGCTGCATGAGGGAATGACTCAATTGCGTTCCAGTGGGCATCCGATGGTGCTGGGCGTCCAGAACGTCTCCCAGCTCGAGGGCCGTTACGGGAAACAAGCCAAAACGATTGTCTCGCAGGCTTTCACCAAGCTGATTTTCGCGGTCTCCGAACCAGACTCCGCAAAAACGTTGGAGCAGTTCTTTGGCGAAGTCGAAATTCGGCGGTTTCGCGAGAGCCGCACCGGTTCACTGTGGGGCGGCCACGATCGCAACAACTTCAGCGGTCCTGAGGACATTCGCAAGCCCGCGATCCTAGCGTCACAGGTTCAGGGATTGCCCGACCTCAACGGTTACTTCGTTCAGCGGCCGAGCGATGACGGAGACGGCCTTCACATTGTCAAAGTGAAGCTGCCCTGGGAGCAGCCGATTTATCGCGACCGCCCGCTTGTTGAGCGCGCGATCCCGGCTATGAATGCCCCTGTTGCTGAGACGTCGGCGCTTCAGTTGGAAACTTTAAACTCTACGCTATCGCCCAAGGCCGCGCGCGCAGAGACCATAACAGCTGTGCCAGCGTCGGTCCCGAGTCGTCTCACCTGGACGAGTGGTACAAGCGCTGCCGAAGCGCCTAAACATGCGGTCGTTCCTCCGCAGCCAGAAAGTCAAGCGGAGCTCTCGTTCGAATGATTGATATATCCAAGCCGCTGACGACCGGCAAAGCGAAGACTTACTATCAGCAGGAGTATTCGGTCGCTTCAAACAATTACCTCAGCCAGGGCCAGACGCTTACCGGCCACGTTCGCGGTCCGCTCGCCGAAGCCCTCGGCCTCTCAAGTGCAATCACGGCCGAGCAGTTTGAACGCCTCATGGAGGGCCAACATCCTCTGACGGGCGAGCAGCTCATCCGGCACAAAGACACGGTGAAGACCCGAGACGGTCGGGAACTCGGGCATCGCGCTGGCTGGGATGTAACGATTAACGCTAGTAAAAGTGTGAGTGTGACCGCTCTGGTCGGCGGCGATGAACAGCTTCGCCAGGCTCACCTCAGTGCCGAGCACCGTGCGATCGAGTGGGGCAGTCAATTCATCCAGGCGCGCACCGGTGCCAGGACACCAGCGGAGACGACCGCCAAGGCTGTCTGGATTTCGTTTGAACATACAACAGCCAGACCGGTAGATGGATACTCAGCGCCGCAGCTCCACGGTCACAACATCCTGGTAAATCTGACGCAGGACTCAGCGGGTAAGTGGAGATCGTTGCAGACCGCGGAGCTCTTTCGCATTCAGAAGGGAATGCGGGCTGTCTATCACTCCGAAATGGGCCATTATCTGCTGTCCCGCGGGTTCGAGGTGGAGCGCGGCAAGAACCATTCAGTTGAGATCAAAGGGTACTCGAAGGAATACCTTGAGGCCGAAAGCCCGCGATCCCGGCAGATCCAAGAAGCAGTCGAAAAGTGGGAGAGAGAAAACGGGCGCAAGGCGGACCGCGAAATCCGGCAACAGATAGCGCATGAAATTCGCGACGAGAAAGCCCAGCTCCCGCCGGAGCACCAGCGTGCGGCGTGGCGCGCCAATGCGGAGCGTTTTGGCAACGAACCGGATTGGATTATTCAGCAAGCAGCGCGGCAGCAAGAGCGTACGTTTTCTGAGCACGAGATCCAGCGCAAGACCGAGGCGGCCGTCTCGCATGCGATCGCCAGCTTGTCCGAGCGCGAGGCAGTTTTTGAGCACTGGAAAGTGGTCGAGCTCGCCCTGGATCACAACCTCACGACGAAGGTCGATCATGTCGAAGCCGAGATAAAGGCTCGGCAGCAACGCGGCGAACTGATCGCCGTAGGCCATGTACGGCCGAATGCGCCGCTTCACCGGTTCACAACTCCGGAAATGCTCGCAATCGAGCGTGAGGTCATCGAGCGTGTATTAGTCGCTCAAAACCGACCGGAAGTTACTGCGCCGATTCGGGAGCATCATTTACGTCGCTATCCCGAATTGAACGCCGATCAAATTGGCGTGCTTCGGGAAGCATTGTTGTCCCACGATCAGGTGTTCGGGATTCAGGGCAAGCCCGGTACAGGGAAAAGCTATCCGCTCGCGTCCATCAGGGAGCTCGCCGAAGAACACGGCTACCGCGTTCGCGGCCTCGGGCCGACATCTCAGGCAACGAAGGGCCTGCGTCAGGCAGGCATCGACTCCGAGACTCTCCAAATGCACCTGACGCGGCCACAATCGTCTGATCGGCCCACGCTCTATCTGCTGGACGAATCGAGCCTCGCCTCGGGAAAACAGATGCGCGATTTTCTACGCACACTAGAGCCGCAGGATCGCGCCCTTCTGATCGGGGACACCGGACAGCATCAGTCGGTCGAAGCCGGCCGCATATTTGCTGAGCTGCAGGATGCGGGTATGCGCGTTGCGCGACTCGACAAGATCCTTCGACAGAAAGACGAGGGCCTCCGCCTGGCT
>JAFATG010000098.1 GCA_019244055.1 Acidobacteriaceae bacterium
ACTACCGGTTATTCGGGCGGATCGTGCAATGGCGCCGATTTCGACTCCAGCGGTGCGACCGAAACGTCAACTGGCACGATCCAAATCGTGGTAGTTGAGGCGGGGAAGCGCAATGAAATACTGCAGACGGAGCTTACCGGGTTTCCAGTCAGCGACATTGCCAGCCCGCAGATCTCCGGCACCGACCTGAAGCAAACGCGCCGAGGCGGACCCGAGAGTTGATCTGAAGCGCCCTGTTGTGAGTTGAAGCCTAGAGATTAGATCGGAGACTGGAAAAAAGGGGGCTCTTATTACGAAAACCCCTTTCGTTGTCAAAACGAAAGCCCCTTTTTGTCAAATTCGACGGGGGATACAGACCGTCGGTCCTTTGTTGGAAGTCGAAAATAGGTTTGTGGGCCGACCCCAATCGTGTACAGCCGCAAGATTTCGCCACGGCACACGGTCACCTCTTCCTTTCGATAGTAACGGCTGCCGCATCAGCAGCGAACCGAAAAGCGGGCCCGTCGGAAACGCGCGAACCCAGATATTCGAATGGCCGGCCTGTCCATACTATTTCGACATCTCACTTGATAACCAGGTGCGATTTTCGAGTCCACAGCCGCAGAGCAGGCAGGCTACCGGCCCGCCCACAACTGTCCATGACTTAGTGTTTTGCCAAGAATGAGCGTTTTTGGCAAAAGCCAGTTCAACGAGTAATGGACTTACGCTCGGGCGAAAAAATAAAACCTCGTCGGTTTGGGCGCTCGGCCCGTTTAAACGAGCTGCGGATTCTTGAGCGGCGCACCAGCACTGTCGGGGTTTGTTCGCCCTTTCTTTTTCCGTCCTGCGAAAGCAGGCCGCCGGGGTGTTTCTTCTTCCAGGTCTTTTTTGATTGAGAAATCTATTCCGGCCCGCGCTTGAGCGATCCTGCTCGCGATGGCGCGGTGCGACAGATGCTTGCCGAAGACACACTAAGGGTACGCACCGCGCTCCGGCATTAGACCTCAGATGCTTCGGGCGCGGGCCTACTCGCTTGATATGGGTCCTCGGGATCATCGATCTGGGTTAAGAGAGTTAAAGATCCTGTTAAGATCGCGCGCGTGTTAAGGGGAATGAAATGTCCGAAAATGGCGCAGTTTGATTGGTGAATTTATTCCGGGCGGTCCCTGAAGTCCCGAAGTGCGTGGCCCCTGAAATCCCGATAGTTCTGCCCCTGAAATCCCGATGGTTTGGTCCCTAAAGTCCCGAATTGCCGTCGAATCCGGTCCCTGATGTCCCGATATACTTGGCCAGTGCCTCGCCGTCCTTTGTATAGAACAAAGCCCGGTCAGTCTCCTGATCGTAGCGAATGCGGTAATCGGGGAGCGCATCATTCCCGGCTGCTCGTTTTAGCAATTCGCGGAATTTCTTGAGGGTGGCGTGACTGCCGCTTTTTTTGTGCAGAAGATCCACGCTCACGGCCCATTTGACTTGCCGGCCACAGTGTTTCCGGGCGAGTTCATAGAGGCGTCGTTCGAGCCCGCCGTCAAGGCGGAAGTAGTCGCGATTCAGGGTTAGAATCTCTCGGGCCAGGATCGCATTGAAGAGCCATTCGTTTAGCGTAATTTCGACCGAGCTCATCCGCCCGCTGCCCTGTGAGCGCTCGATGATCTGCCAATTGTCGATTAGTCCAAAACCCGCACGTTGCCGCTTCCCATTGGTTTCAATGTCTGTATTGATAACAGTGCCCTTCAGGCGATTGAGCGCCGCCGCGAGCAAATCGTAGTCACGGCCGCCGGTGTGCCGATTGGTGGTGACGAGGAAATCATATGCTCTCAGGCGCACTGTCCGGCTGACTTCACGTCCTTGGTTCAAACCCTCCGTTAGGACGCTCACGCAGTAAAGCAGGATGTCTTTATCCCAGATGGTCGCGCGCCCATACGCACTGGGCGCCACTGTGACGTGGATTCCGTTGTGTTCGTAATGGCGCACTTTGCGATCGGGGGTTTTCGACAGGCTAAATATCGGGTGCTCCATACTATGTCGGTCATCCTTGAGTGCCCAGTCCAAGATGTCCGCGATGAAGAAATCACGGACCGGATGCCGATTGGGTAATAGATGCGGCCGTGGCCCCTGCCCTGCCCTATCCTGATCACCCGCGCTGGCGATCTTGTTACCGAAACGGGCCAAGATGTCTTCGAGCTTTTCCACCACACCACCACCTCACGTTCATGGGTTATCAACTTCCCGGCCTTTGAATCTCACTACCCTCGCCCTATTCCTCGTCGCCCTCGTCGACTACCACCATCCCTACAATCTCACCTGGCCTGTCGAGTTCTTCACCCTGAGGTTCGGGTTGCTGCTTACTTTGCTGCGCTGCCAACGGCCGCACTGCCGTCTCTAACCGCTCGGCCGCTCGCGCAAGTCTCTCGGCGTTTTGAGCGAGTCGCTCCAGGATCTTCATCATTTGGGCCTGGCCCCCGGCTTCCCTGGATACGGCCTTCGCTGATTTGTTCGGTGCTGCCCTTTTCTTAGCCGGCGATCTCGCGGTGCCGGCCTTAGTCGCCTTTTTCATGTAAATCTCCTTATGCGCTAACCGCCTGTGCTTGTGGCTTGTCCTTGCCCTTGAGTTCCGGCTTGCGCCAGAACAGCTCGCCGGCGGTACGCCTCCCCCTGCCGCCCGTTTCAAAGCTAAGATGCACCACGGTGCGGTCGCCACGATTTTTGCCAAGGCCAGTAACAACACCGGGACGCCATCCGTAATCGCCGAACGGCGCCCAGACTATAGAGCCCAGACTGAGCATTCTCCATGGCGCACGGCGCGGTAGGATCTTCGTCGCTTCCATCCCACCCTCCCCTTCAATTCCCCAGTTTCATTTCTGAGCCACACACACAAGTCGGAAGCCCGATTTAAATCCACTGCTGCGTCGTCCGAATCGTGTATCCACAGGCGCCGCAAACAACCTTCAGCAGCCGCGTACTTTGTTTTTTACGGCCTTGCTTATCGATTGCCGCATGCGGATAGGGCCCGAGATTCACCAGTAGGCCGTTTAAACGCTCAATCAATTCCGGCGTAGCCGGCGTGTTCGTCCAGGGTGCCTTGAACCCGATCGACTTCGCGATTTTGACGAATGGGCCCTTGTGCCCGACATTAGGGCCGGCGGCTACGTGGATCAGCTCGTGCGCCAAGGTCTGAAGGACTTCGATCGGATTCTGCAGCGCCGGCGAGATGAACAGGCTATGACTCTGCCGGTCGGTTGAATGCTCGAATACCAACACTCCCCTACCCTCCTGGCCGTCCGCGCCACCGCGGCCTTGTGCGGCCAGCCGCAGCTTGCGCGGCATCGATGGCACTGCAGCTGCGGGATCAGGTTCTCCCGCATCAGCCCGGCGGCCCGCTCCAGCCACTGCTCGCGGGTCTGTACGTATTCCAGCGCCATAGCCGATCTGCAGCGTCGCGTTCATGACGCAACCATCTCACCCACCATCACGGTGTAATGCAACAATAGCGTAATAGCGTCATTGCTTCGTGACGGTAGGGGCTGGTTTCAGTGGTGGAAGTCCGCGTGCACGGCGGTATTCGTTCGCCATACTCAACATCAGCGTATTGATGGAAACATCCTCGCTAAGCGCCATGTCATGCAGCTCGCGCCAGGCCTCCCGGCTCAGCCTGAGAGTCATCGCCACAACATCACGACCGCCGCTTTTGCTGCGGCGCTCCGGTGGCTGCGGTGTCGATACTGTCTCAGACACCGTTGTCAGGCTGCCTTTCCGCTTTCTCATAGGTGCTTCCGTAGATAACTCCATAACTCGTTAATCTCCTGGGCCGCTTTGCCCGTTGGTTCGAACTCCGTGACGGCTTCCCCTGCCCCAAGCGCCCTGGCGAACGCGACCCGGTTGTAAACGTCCACTGGCGCAACCTCGCCGAGCTTGCTCAGTACCTGACGCGCTTCCTCAGTCTCCGGCGCCCGCGGATACGCCGCATTTATCACGGTCGCGAACGGCCGGCGTGCGGCTTTGGCAATTGCAACGGCTCGCTCGGCCGCTGCGATATCCGGCAGGGCAGGGCGCACCGGGATCAGAATAAAGTTCGCTAGCGCTGCCATCCGGGCGACGTCGGTATCCGCCCTGGGCGCGCTATCCACGATCAGCAGGTCGACGGTGTTTTGTTTGATGACACCCGCCAGCTCGCCGGCGTGCACCCGACGCACGTCATCGCTAGTGCCCCGCATTTTCTGCCAGGCGAGCGCCGTCCCCTGCTGCACATCGGCATCACACAGCACGCTGGTCATCCCGCTCGAACGCGCCGCCACCAGGAGATGAACCGAAAGCAGGCTCTTCCCCGATCCGCCCTTCATCGAAGTCACGAGCAGTATTTGGCCCATGACGCAATGATACCACGGTGTTGTGGTGCTATCGCGTTATGGCGTATTGGTTATCAACAGGGCCGCTTCCTGTGATTTCATCACGCCCATTTTCACTTGAGCCGATGCTTTGCCAGGGGATGGAGAGGCTGCCGGAGGGGGGTGAATGGCGGTACGAGCTGAAGCTCGACGGCTTCCGCGCGGTCGGCCGTAAGGCCGGGCGCACCGCTCAGCTCTGGTCCCGAAACCAGAAGAATTTCGCTCGGCGGTTCCCTACCATCGTGAAAGGCCTCGGTGGGCTGCCGGATGATACAGTGGTCGACGGCGAAGTCGTTGCCCTTGACGAGCATGGCCGGCCATCATTCGACCTGCTGCAGGGGCTCGGCACGGGAGAACCGTGCATCGTGCTCTATGCCTTCGACCTGCTCATGTTGCGCGGCTGGGATGTGCGTGACTGGACGCTTGAGGAGCGGCGTGGCGAACTCCGCGAGGTCGTACGCAACCTGTCGGATACGATTCGATATTCGGAGACCTTCGAAGTGCCGCTGCCTGAGCTAGAAGGCGCAGTTAGAGAACATCGCCTCGAGGGCATCGTCGCCAAACGCGCGGGCAGCCTCTATCGCACAGGCGAACGCTGTCACGATTGGCTCAAGTGGCGCGCCAACCGCGGCCAGGAGTTCGTTATCGGCGGCTATATTCCGAACGGCTCCGTGGTCGATTCACTGCTGGTCGGGTACTACAACGGTCGCGAGTTCATGTATGCGGCGAGCGTCCGTGCTGGTCTTCCATCCGAATTCCGGCGCGTCCTGTTGCCACACTTCGAGCAGCTTCAGATAGCCCGCTGTCCGTTCGTCAACCTGCCGGAGCGTACTGAAGGCCGCTGGGGCGAAGGACTGACGGCCGCAAAGATGGCGGCGTGCCGCTGGCTCGCCCCGTTCCTAGTGGCCCGTATTGAATTTCTCGAGTGGACGTCGGAGAACCGGCTACGGCATCCGCGCTTTGTCGGCTTCCGCAGCGACCAGCACGCGCGCGATATTGTTCGCGAAGAGGCAGTAGGGTAGGGCCAGTAGGGGAGGGCGCTCCTCAGGCCGGTGAGCGCACGCCCAGCATTCGCCGTTGCTTCCTGTGAATTCGCCGAGCACTTCGCCGCCGCCCGTGCGCTGCCGAGCAACGATTTCACGCCCGCACCTAGAGCAAATGCGGATCTCATCCTGACTGCGGGTCCAACGCGGCAAACGGCCGGGATGGCAGGGTAGGGCAGAGCGGAAACAGGCTGAGTTGGCGGCCGGTGGACTTCACCATTGGGCGAAAGCGCTGATGATCACGCTCAGCGCCACGATCGTTAAAACGTCAGCACCAATCAGGCCGACAACGCTACACGGGTCCATAGCGGCCCCTCCACGCTGGTGCCAGTGTAGCGAATCAAGCCACGCTGTCGTAGCCGTAAGGGCAGGAAGCGCGTTCCATGCATTGGCTAAGTCGCGGCACACGATGGTGATTGACGTTCAGCGAGATCGTGCAGCTCTCAACCGTCGCGGTGGTTTTGCGCGATGAGGCGGGCAGGCGGCAAAAGGCCGGGCGGGGGGTACTTCCGCGATTCAAACGCGGACGAGGCCGTTGGTTTTTCTCAGTGGATCCGGCCCAAAAGGTCTTGGAGGCCTGGAGTGAGATCCTCACCCAGTTTATTGGCGCAGTACCGATTCCACATTTGGACAAAGCCGGCTTGCTCGCTCGTACGAAATTTAGCCTTGGGAGTGAGTACGGACTCTCCGACGTTCATGCCGCCAAAGCCGTTGCGCGCGCGATATTCGTAGCAGACCGCTCCACTGTCCATCAGCAACACGCTGTCGAGCTTAAAGCTGTCGGGGTCACGCATAGAATGGCGCAGCTCATTGGCGACCAACCCAGCGAGCATGAGCTTGCCCCGTTTTTGGTTGTCCTTTGCCACATCCCGGGGGGCGACACTCGGACGTGGTGGTGGCGGTTTGAGGTCTGGTGGCGGAAGCTTCATGAGCAGCAGCACAATCCCGGCGAACCCAGCAAGGACCGCAAGAAAATGTCGTATGATTTGCGGAGTCTCTCGTCGCGTCATCTGGCGCGATTGAAACGCGAGCGGGCGGTTTTAGCAAGGTCCGCTTAATCCGGTAACCCGCCCGTGGTCGATTCAACAGGATGCCTCCTATATCCGGCAATTTCCGGAAGCGCAGAGTCTGAGAGTGATTTTCTTGGGGAGCCTTTACCCGCTGGCTTCGCTCGGACGCCAAACAACGTCATCCTTCGACTCTCTACCATTCGTCCTCGTACAAACAGCATTGACTAGTACCGCACTCGAAAGGTCGGGCGGACGCGGAACTCCTTGACGAGCTTGAGCGCCTGAAAAATGACAGATTGCTATCATAACTGCCGCTGCTAGGCTACAAGCTCGTCAATTAAAACGATGCTACAATTTGATGGGCCGTTACCAGGAGGCCGCCACTGTTTTCGAGCGAATCGTCGCCGCGAACCCGAACCTCCTGATCGCTCACCTTGGACTTGTTTTGGCCTATATCCAACTCGGCCGCGATTCGGGACGCACGGGCCGAAGCCGCCGAAATCATGAGGATCAGCCCTCACTACTCCGTAGATTCATGGCCGGGCCTAAAGGACGAGGAATTAACCAGACGCGCCAGGAAGGCTGAGCATAAGGCAGGACTGAAGTAAGACTCTATGCAGCATAAGCTGGCCGCCATTTTTGTGCCGACTTTTTACGGCTATAGCCATCTAATGGGCGACTACGAAGAAGCGACACGGTTCCTAAGCAGGGGGAGGATATTGCGTACAATACGCTAGAGTAATTTTTCGCACGGATGCTGCCGCGACCCCTAGCAGCGTGGCGTCGAGAATGTCGAGGCCGTGGCAGTCGTGGTTTCACGAGACGGCGATAACATACGGTCACTACGCCTTGTCATTTTGTCCCCAGCCGGCAATCTCGATTAGCACCGTACCGTCAGCCGCTACCTCGGCGAAATTGCCGAGGTCGACTAGCGCGAACCCAGTCCAGGTCGGCTGTTTCTCGTTTGTGCGGGGGCCGTTGTTCAGCTGCCCGCGACTGAGCCTCTTCTTTCTTCAGCTCCTTGCGAATCCAATCTTCTTCCTCATGCCCAACCATGGCCCAATACTCGGGTTCATCGCAGTATGGACAGGGTCCACCACCAGGAACATCACACATCGCTGTTCTCCTCTTATTGGTCTGAGCTCATCTGCCATGCCATTAGCTAGGTCTCCTTGTTATCTCGGTCGAATGTGTGGCCATCGCTCCACAAAATCGTCCCACGCATCGCGAGCCGACTTACCAAAAACCTTTTCGTCGCAGGCCGCTTCCGGGGGTTGAGGCAACGGCGTAGATCGAAGCGGGCAGGGCGGCGGCTCCAAGGTGGTGCGAGTGCATCGTTGAGATTTGCCTCTATCACTAAAGCCTTGAACTCAATGCGCGCGAGGCGCTCGAGGACAAAGCCGGCCGCGAACTCACCCTGCGCCTCTCAGCCCTTCGCCACGTCGATTACGCGTATACCGTCACGTCATTCTCGAGCTCGCGTTCGAATCGATCGCGGCTACCACCTATGCAACCCAAGAGGTCACTCAGCGATTTGCGCTCGATACCAACTCGATCTTCGAGGCCGACGAATCGAACAATCCGCCGTAGGGAGCGCCTTCGATACTGAACCAGCGAAGGCATAACCGAGCTGCTCCCGGGTATCGACAATGGTTTCAGTTCTGTCGTCGGCCTTTCATGTTTCCTTCTTGGGCAAGCAATCAATGCAGAAATGTCGGTTATCGGGCGTGATAAGGGTGGCCGGTTCGCCACAGGCGCAATAGCCAAATCGCATACCGGTCTTAAAGAGCTTGTCCGGATCGTAAACAACCATCACTACTTCGTCCGGTTCCCATTCCGGATGGGGTGGTAGAGCCGCTATTTCCTCGTCTGTCAGACAAAGGCTACGAAAATGAATTCCTCCAGCACTTCACGTTTGTGTTCGCGTATCGCCTCGGCCAATTCGACTGGAGTTGCACCCTTCGGTTTCGCCTTGATAGTGCCGGCGTCGGCGATTAGCGTGATGCCCAGCCGCTCGGCTTCGGCAAAGATTTCTGGGATGGTCACGCGATCACTTCCTCGTCGCCGTCATCTGGTTCTGGCTTGGGATTATTTACCGGGTTGAGATAATGCGCGGCTCGCTCCTTCGGCGACGCAGCTTGCCAATACTCTGCATTGCGTAAGGCCCAGGTGCGGGCTTCGCACTGCTTTTGGTCTTCTGTCCATTGAATTTTGTTGGGTATGTAGCAGCCGCCAAATCGAGAGATAGCCGAGCTGATAGCCTGGTCTGATACGGTCTGAATATCCTCGTACTTGGCGAGAAAAGCCTTCCTGATGTCATCGAGACGAACCAGGTCGGCGCCGCGTAGTTTTTCGTCGCCGAGTATTTCGACAAGCCGCTGCGGGTTCTCAATCAAATCGCGCACAAACCTTTCGAGGATCGACAGCCCCATCTCGTAAACAATGCGCTGCCCCTCAGTCGTCGGCGGCGGGGCTTTCGCGCTGAAGCCGTCACACGGATAGTTGAGGAAGTAATAGTTAATGGCGCTCGCGCCTTCCTTGCTTTGAGCCCATTTCTTGGCGTCTGCGGCGAAGGCTTCACCTAGTGCTTTCGATAACGGTATCGTCTGTTTGAGCCGTGTAATGTGGATTCGGCGGTCATCTTCACGGTCGAGCCAGACCGCGTCATCGAAGTTTGAGGTGAGCATCCAGCAGAGGACATCGCGGACGAAGAATTGCCGGATGTACTTCTCATTAATTTCCACACGATCGCGCGTAATGGCGTTTTTAATCAGATTGGCGTCGCGTCGCTTGTCGACCGCGGTCGACGACGACAACAACATTTCGTTAGCCAAAATAAATTTTTTGTATTTCAGGAAGCTGTTGAACGAGGCGTCGAGATGCCCGTGTTCGACCTCAGAAAAATTCCACTCACCCCACAAGCCATGCCCTATGATTTCCCCGACCAAGCTCTTACCGATGCCTTGCTGGCGGCTAATCAACATCAAGGCATGCATTATCTTTTGGTCAGGATGTTGCCGAGCGTACGCATGGAATCGCAGGAAGTGCCGCTTTTCATCCGGCAACTCCTCGTACACATGGTCAAGTATCTTCGTCAGCCGAGAGATGTCGCCTTCTTTGGGCTCTGCGGCAAACCCACGCCATTGATTGAAATAAGCGCGACCATCGATTTCACAAATTGGGGAAGGTAATCCCGGTTCATAAACCGGCTTGACCAGTTCGATGCGTTCTGGGCATTCGCGCCAGCGTACCGGGGTGCTTACCTTGCGCCAGGCGTTAGGCTTAATGGGGTCCGGTTCGAACGCGTTGTATTTCGCCGCGTAGCTGGCAAAGCCGTCCTGGCCGCGGATTAGACAATCATCGAGATCTGCGACGTTGTCTAATTCTTTGAGATACGCGAAGCGCCGAAGTACCTCATCCAGCATTGCGTCGGCGTCGTACTTGTCGAAAATAAAGCTCGCGGAAGGCGGCTTATAAATTACCGTCGAGCTGCAAGTCGGTAGCGTTAGTTGCTCGAGGCCTGCATCGAATTCCTCGCGCACGCCTTCGTCGCCGCGTTCCATTAGGAGCTGATTGAAATCGACCTTAGTTCCATCAGGTCGTGGAGATGGCAGGGTTAGAAAAACCCGAAGTTGAGGTTTCTCTACCAGTAATCGCGCCCCAGCTTTGCGCGCGTCGCGCTCGCTTTTGCCGGTAGGATCCCGGTCAGCGCAAAAGTAAACCTCAGCCACCGAATCATCGACGATTGGGGTGCGAAAACTCCCGAGCGTGGCGCGGGCAGGAATTCTCAGCGCTTGCTCAATAGTGAGCGCATCCTCGACGCCTTCGGTGTATGCGACCCTGCTAGTAACAGGAGAGAAACGCGCGCAGCCGTTCATGATAGGGCCGAGCGCTAATTTTTGCTGATGACGGTCGACTTCAGCTTTGCCACTGCCATCGGGCTTAAGGTAAGTCCGATGAACTGCGCAGACTTCACCACTCTCGTTGGTGACCGCAACCACCATCGCCGGCAAGTCCTGATTGGTGGGACCATGCTTGAGCTTCGGATGATGACGAACAGATGGTGAAATTTCGCCAAGAATGCCGCGGGCCCGCAGATAGGTTTCAGTTATCGTTCCCTTTGCCGGCGATGAGGCCGCGCAAATGGCCGAAGCGTGTTCACGATTTGATTTTGGCCTTTTAGTGGTAGAGCTACCGTTGTAACCATTGCCATTAAGGTTGAAGCGTTCCGCCAACCAGCGCAGAGCGCCAGGGAAGGTGCAGCTATTCAGGCGCTCGACCAGGTCGAAGATGTCGCCACCGAAGGTGCACGGGTCGCACCACCAAGATTGTTTTCCGGGATTAAGACGAAAGCTTGGATGGGTGTCGTTATGGAACCGACAAGGCCAATACACCTCGCCTTTTTTTCCATATGGTACAGCTACGGGCGGAGAGCCCAGTACGAGTTCAAACGCAGCAACCGCGTCGCTTGCAACATAAGCGCGAACCGCGTCGGCAAGGCCGTCGCTGTGTCGGCCGTTGGTGGCGTTCACGCGATGATGGCAGCCGCTAACTGATAGTTAATTCGCCGCTGTTGACTTGCGCACGTGAGCGAATAATGAGACAAAATATGCATACAGCCTCATCCTGGCGCGTTAATGGTTGTGCCCCGTTAACGAGCCGACCTCAACCATTTTTCAGAGTCGACCGTTCGGCGCTTTGCCCCGCCAAGGTGGGCGCCCAACGGTCACTCGTTCAATTCGCCTACTCGACGGCGTTGCCGCTGACGCGAGCTGCCGCCCGTCCCAACAGCCATTCGTCGACTTCGCTCGCCAGCCAGGCCACGATCCGCTCACTCAGAAGAAAGCGTTTCGGAAATAAATCCTTGTGTTCCAAGCGATCTAGCTGGACTCGGCTCAAGCCCGTTTTGCGCAAGACTTCATGCCGCCGTAGTGCTCGAATTTCCGCGTTGTCCATCCTTCGTATACTAATTGTGTCGGATAACCATTTCGGGTAAAATCCATTATACCTTACCCTTGGGCAATCATGTCAGCTCTTGGGAAGTAATGCAAGATTCTTTTCTAAAAATCTATTATGCCTTTTTCACGCACAAAACAACGTACTCAGACTGAGCTCAAGTCGGAAGTAACGCTCGAGCCGGCCAACGATGAAAGGTGGGCCGTGTTGCTTACGGTCGAGCGAAGGGCTGGCTGGTTGCTGGACCTTGCGGGCGTCGAATTCGACAAGATTGACGCGGTGGAAAAAGCTCGCCTACGCGGTGAACTTGCGGGCTTACTCGAAATTTACCGTGCCGGACCGCTAGCCCGTGAACACGTCAGCACGCTGCCATTTCCCGATCCGCTGCGTGAACCGTTTTGTCCTGTTAGCGAGAAAGCTCTGATCGCTTTCAGTAAGTGGTTGCGCGAGGGAACCGAAGCGCTGCTCCAAGGGAAGCCCTGGCGGGTGCAAATGGCCGTCGAATACTCCATCAGCGTTAGCCCCGAAGGCGGGATTTGGAGCTACGAATTGGACCCGGGTGCCGATGTTCAGATGGTGCTGCGCAGGGCCGCGATCGAAACCCTACGCGATGCGAAAAAGGAAGCGCGGCGGTGCGCCGAATGTGGCCGGCTATTCCTGCGTCGCCGAAGTCAGATGTATTGCAGCCCTTATTGCGGTCACCTGCAACGAACGAGGCGCTGGGTCGAAAACAAGCGGCAACCTGAGATCCCGCCTAAGCGCGCTACTTCCGGATAAACAGATCGCGGTGGAATCTGGTCTGGCGGCCTTGGCTAGATACCAGTCGAGAAGCGGCAGCCAGCCAGCGGCAGATAGCAACGCCCATCGCGGTCAGCCCCGTACATCACGATAGGCCTGCCGAAGGCGTCGCGGCGCCTCCAAGTAGCTGTCTTTGAGATCCCAAGGTGTCTTACGGGTAAACTATTCTAAGATTGAAATTGCTCTATTTGGGACAAAAAAGTAGAACCGCAGACTGGGTTAGGACAGCGGTTAAGACACCTACGACACTTAGACACCCCCTCCATTTCTTCCCTCTGCTCTCTCTTATTTTAAATTTCTTTTTTCCGAAGGAATAAAAGAAAGGAGGTGTCTTACTGTCTTAGGGGTCTTTCCTCAACGCAGAGAAGGGTTTTTCTAAGACAGCTGCTGTCTTAACGTGTCTTCAAAGTCGAGTTGGTAGCCCGATGACTTCGTCGGCTCCGCTTTGATAGGCGCAAAAACGCCAGGGCCCCCCGCCCGGGACGTTATCATTCACCATCTGGCCCACAGAGTCATGGGAACAAAACACGAATAATGATACTTTCGGGCCATGGCCGTCCGCACCCTGCAGGGTCACCTGCATCGACCCGCGGCGTCGAGCATACGATTAGAGTGCCCAGACTCTCTATGAAGCAGTCGTCCAGGCATTCCGCGAAGATCCTTGGTGCGAAAATCTCCGGCAAAGCGCGGCCAGCGTCGTAAAGATAAGCCAGCCGGCAGTTGAGCACCGCGTGCGGATCAAGGATTTCACCAATTGGCTGGACTCGGCCGGCAAGAAGTCCGGCCGAGATGGCCTTGAAGAACCGGCTGCGAAATGTCATCGCGAAATGATCGAGTTTTCTAGGTTTATCGTTTTGTCGAAAGTTCCGTATGACGAACGTGCCGGAAACGGTGCTGGGGACTTAAAATTCTCCACGATCTTCCTATAGCCGTTAGCCGCAACCTGCAACAAGGCTCAGCAGGATGTTTGAGTGCCGCTGCCGGTATAGTGATCAGCTCAAGCGCGTGATAATAGCCAGCGTCAGTGGGCGATTCTCTTCAGGGGAATAAACTTAAAGGGCCGCCGTCCTCTGAGACGGAGAGCTCTTCCGAAAACAAGGTCTCGACGTCACTCCAAAATCCCGGTTCATCCGCAGCCGATATCGACTCCATTTCCGAGCAGATGGCGAAGGTGCGGGCAGCGGCGTTCTCCCTACTGGGCAAGGCGGAAAACGCTTCGAGCGTAAACGATCTCGCTGCTGCCGTTGAAAAGGTGTCAGTAATCATGTGAATCTCCCCCCTTAATATCACTTGAAACTCCCCCTCCCTGAGAAGGAGAAGGGAGGCAATGGAAGAGCAGTTGAATCAGGTAGTTTCTTC